>CASBQM010000245.1 GCA_949127645.1 Synechococcales cyanobacterium PMM_0036 | reverse complement strand
GTGCAGTGCTGCCAGATGCCAAGCAGGTCAACGAACTTGAGGTCAATCAGTTCAATGCCCTGCTCGTCAATCATCGTCAAGATTTCTTGTGCAGTTTCAGGCATTCTTTACTCCTTAATTAATTGCGGCGCTTCTTAATACAGAGATACGAGGTGAAGTGAAGCTAATGATAACTGCGATCTAAAGCTAGATCTCTAGGGCTAAGCTGTGCGATCACTATGGGCAACCTGGCTCTTCCAAAAGCCTCTGTTGGAAAGGGTTATTGGCTTAGTAAGTGGCTCAAGTCAGGTAGCGTAAGTATGGGCTTAGTCAACCGCCTTACAAAGCTGAGGCTTAAATCAGGCTGAGTCATCAGCTAAGTCATCATATGTACAGCTTTGATCTGTCTTTTGTATATATGAATACTAAATTTAAGGCGATCGTCCCAAACGTAATTCTTGATTCAAAAAATAAAGATGCGCCCTAAATTCATTTGTGCAGCGACAAACAGCGCTTTGTCCTCTGCGATCGCTCGCCTCCGATTCCCATAAAGCGCTTAATAAATCCTGACAAGGAGAGCCGTTTGCTAAGGGCAAATTGGGTAAAGGCATCGTGATAAACTGAAAAGCAACGCTGTAAGACAGAAAATACTTAGAATCCACATATTAGCAAGCTGTTGGGAGATTAGATTTCATGCGGGATGCGGTGACCAGTCTGATTAAGAACTACGACAGCACAGGTCGATACCTCGATCGAAATGCCATGGATGACCTAAAATCCTACTTCAATTCAGGTATGGCAAGAGTAAAGGCGGCAGGTGTGATTAACGGCAATGCGGCGGCGATCGTCAAACAGGCGGGTCTCCAGCTTTTTGAAGATGTTCCTGAACTGATCCGTCCTGGCGGCAATGCCTACACTACGCGTCGCTATGCTGCCTGTCTGCGAGATATGGACTACTACCTCCGCTACGCTAGCTATGCGCTAGTGGCAGGCAATATGGATGTACTAAACGAGCGCGTTCTGCAAGGCTTGCGAGAAACCTATAACTCTCTAGGCGTGCCGATCGGTCCGACGGTGATGGGCATCCAGCTCATGAAGGATATTGTTAAAGAGCAGGTTGCAGCCGCAGGAATTACGGATACCGCCATGGTAGATCAGCCTTTTGACTACATCACGCGAGAACTCAGCGAACAGGACGTATAAGATTTTCTCGTAAAATTTGCTTCGCTAAAGAAGGGCGCATCTAAGGTTCGCCCTTCTTTTAGACGAACTAGAGTTTCTTCACAGGTAATAACGCACCGTTGTCACCACACGGCTTTTCTTCGATCGCAGCCCCAATCTTAGAAAAACTGAGGTTTGATTATGCAAAAAGCTCTCCCACCAGTTTCGAGTAATAAAGCCCGGAATGATGATGGTGGAAAAAATGCCGGGATGACGCGCCTCGTAGTCCTGAATGAAGTCTAGGAGCGGCTCAGCCAGCGATCGATAGGGTGAGTCTAAAATCACCAGCGGAATATCTGCTTCAAGCTGCTGCCAGCGCTGCTGAAGACTAGCATGATCCGTGGTGCCCGTATCGACATGGACTGCCACAATTTCATCAGCAATCAGTCGGGCATAGTCTAGCGCCTCGACGGTGCCCTGGTGCAGTTGACCCACTAAAACCACTGCCGGATGCGTTACTACGTCTACTCTAGGTCTGGGAACATAACTACGAGGCGCTAACCCTTCAATGCTGAGTCGCCTTGCCACGTAGCGATAGTGTCGCTGGATAGACATAAAGAGGTAGACCACCACTGGAATAGCAACCACTACCACCCAAGCACCCAGCAAAAACTTCGTCAGCACGATCGTGATCAGCACAACAGTTGTAACTACTGCCCCGATGCCATTGATCACCGCACTCGATCGCCACCCCGAAGTTCTTTCCATAAACCAGTGGCGCACCATCCCCGCCTGAGACAGCGTAAAAGAGGTAAACACGCCGACTGCGTAGAGCGGAATCACAGCATTGGTTTGTCCCTGAAACAGAATGACCAAGAAGCCTGCACAGACGCTCAGCAAGATAATGCCATTAGAGTAGACTAGGCGATCGCCCAGCAGAGAAAGCTGACGAGGCAAAAATCCATCTCGCGCCAGGAAATAGCACAGCCGGGGAAAGTCGGCAAAGCTGGTATTTGCCGCCAGCAGCAGAATCAGCAGCGTGGCGATTTGAATAAAATAGTAGGCAGGGTTGTCGCTCCCCAAAATCTGCCGACCCAGGAGAGAAACCACCGTTTGCCCTTCCTCTGGGACAATGCGGTAGCTATGCGCTAAGTAGGTGATGCCCAGAAACATGACTCCCAGAATCACGCCCAGCGCCAAAAGCGTACTCCGAGCATTCTTCCATTCGGGCGGCTTAAATGCCATTACCCCGTCAGAAATTGCCTCTACTCCGGTCAAAGCCGTACATCCTGCCGAGAAAGCTCTCAGTACAAAAAACAGCCCTAGCGATTCGGTCACGGCGGCTGGCGGATAGTCGGGTGCAACGTATCCTGTCGCCTGCTTGAGGAAACCCAGAATGATTAGGATAAAAACGCTGACGACAAAGGTATATGTCGGGATCATGAACAGATTTCCTGACTCCCGCAGCCCGCGCAGGTTTGCCAGCATCACCAGAAAAATGAACAGCAAGCACAGCTCAACGGTATAGGGCTGAAGTGCGGGAACGGCAGAGGTCAGGGCTGCCGTTCCCGCCGAGATGCTGACAGTAACGGTCAGAATGTAGTCAATCATCAGGGAAGCCCCGGCAACCAATCCTGGCACCAGCCCCAAATTTTCTCGCGCTACGATATAGGAGCCGCCGCCCTTAGGATAGGCTTTAATGGTCTGCCGATAGGACAAAATCACGATCGCCAACAGCGCAATAATGGCAACCGCGATCGGCTGAGACAGCCAGAGGGCACCACTACCTGCCGTCACGAGTACCAGCAAAATCTCCTCAGTGGCATAGGCTACCGAGGACAGCGCATCAGAAGAGAGAACAGCTAACCCTGTCGCTCGGCTCAGGCGTTCCTCAGCGTGAGCCGAAGTGGGAAGCGATCGCCCGATCAGCAGATTCTTTAGCCCAGAATAAAGGGACATTGACAATGCACCTAAGAATTGTAGAGAACAGGGTTATACAAAACAGTCTTTAACGATCATAGAGGGATATGGGACAGGCGCTATAAGTTACGCTACGAGTTGTCCCAGAACAGCCGCTTGACCTCATGATTCCCAGGGGAGATTCTAAAACTTGAACATTCTAAAACTTGAACATTCTAAAGCTTGATGATCCCCACTATCACAACCGTGCCCCTACTTCAGCTAGCCTCTGGCGATCGCCTCGCTCTACAAATTTATAAATTTGCGGGTGAAAAGCTGGGGCGAAAAGTCTATCTGCAAGCAAACCTGCACGGCTCAGAGCTGACGGGAAATGCCGTTATTCATCAGCTTATGCAATGGCTGTCTGGTTTGGAACCTAACCAGCTTGTCGGAGAGATTTGGCTCGTGCCGCTCTGCAATCCTTTGGGCACCAATGAGCGCAGCCATCACTTTTCTCCAGGGCGGTTTGACCCCTACAGCGGTGAAAATTGGAATCGCATCTTTTGGGAATATCAGCCCAGTGTGGAGGACTTGACGGTGTTTGCTCAATCGCAGATAGAATGCGATCGCCCTACTGTTGAACAGAACTACCGCAATCGAATTCGAGCTAGCTTTGACAAACTTGCCGCGCCCTTGAAGGCGCCTAGTGGTCGTCCTTTTAGCGAACACTACCGTTTTTTGCTCCAGTCGCTCTGTCTGGATGCCCATTATGTGATTGACTTGCACACCTCGTCGGATCAGGGTTTGACCTATTTTTATTATTTTCGGAACCGTCAAACGAGCGCCCGACTGTTTATGCTGCCGATCGGCATTTTGTTAGATGAGTATGCGGGAGGAGCCTTTGATGAGGCGTTTATGAAACCTTGGCTGGCGCTCGAAGACTGCTTTGCCAAGCTAGGGCGCAAAATTCAGTTTGATATTGAAGCCTGGACGATGGAGCTAGGCTCGGCGATGCAGATCGATACGGAAACAGTCGATCGCGGTGTTCAGGCGGTAAAAAATTATTTGCTGCAAAAAGGAGTCCTGCGGGTTCCGGCTGCTCCTGCGCCTATGCCGTCGATCGCCGCTATGAAGCTAGTTTCTAGCAGCCAAATGAAAAAATACTATGCGCCTGTTGGCGGCATGGTGCAGTCTCGGGTGGCGTTAGGGAAAACCGTAGAAGCTGGACAGCGACTCTATCAGATCCTCAGTTTCCCTAAAAGTGCTTATGAAACCAGCCAGATGCCCACAATCTCAGACATTTGTGCCGAGCAATCGGGCATTGTATATGACGTATCGATTAATCATGCCGTCAACCAGGGAGAGTATGTGTTAGGTATCCTATAGAGACTGGCGATCGATCGTAAGATAGACATCCGGGCTAGATTCCTATTGCATCAGATTCCTATTGCATCTGTAGTTCATGAATTTCGACTACGCAGAAACCACGCTGATTCCGATCGCTCCACCGGGCTTCAAATCCGGCTTTGTGGGCATCATCGGTCGTCCTAACGTCGGCAAATCAACGCTGATGAATTATTTGGTGGGGCAAAAAATCGCCATCACCTCGCCCGTTGCTCAGACTACGCGAAACCGTCTGCGGGGCATTCTCACGACCCCAGAAGCACAAATTATCTTTGTCGATACGCCAGGAATTCATAAGCCCCATCATCAGCTAGGGCAGGTCTTGGTGAAAAATGCCCGTCTGGCTATTAGCTCGGTTGACGTGCTGCTGTTTGTGGTAGATGGCACCGTCGAGGCGGGAGGTGGCGATCGCTTCATTGTCGAGCTGCTGACCCGTACTGAAGTTCCGATTATCTTGGGCATCAACAAAACCGATCGGCAGCCTGGAGACGCTCCCTGGATTGATCAGAGCTATCTCCATCTCGCCAATGAGCAAAGCTGGAAAACGGCAAAGTTTTCAGCGCTGACCGGAGATGGACTAGAAGATCTGCAAACTCAGCTAATTGATCGCCTAGAGCCAGGTCCTTACTACTATCCGCCTGACTTGGTGACAGACCAGCCGGAGCGGTTCATCATGGGTGAGCTAATTCGAGAGCAAATTTTGCTGCTGACCCACGAGGAAGTGCCGCATTCAGTGGCGATCGCCATTGACCAGGTAGAAGAAGACGCAGAAATCACTCGCATTCTCGCTACGATTCACGTCGAGCGAGATTCCCAAAAGGGAATTTTGATTGGCAAGGGCGGCAGTATGTTGAAGGCGATCGGCACGGAGGCTCGTCAGCAAATCGCCAAGCTGGTGATGGGTAAGGTCTATCTTGAGCTTTTTGTCAAAGTTCAGCCCAAATGGCGGCAGTCTCGAACTCGCCTAAGCGAGTTAGGCTATCGCGTAGAGGAGTAAAGCTATTCTGGGGATGAGCAACCAAACAGCATATCGGCACGATCGCGGATGGCAGATAGATTTGTTACCAAGCCACTTTTGAGGCGATTCTCAATCATGCCTATAGGCATTGTCCGAGGCGGCAGCACCAGAATGACGTAGCAAAGTTCTGTACAAAGTTGTGACCCGCTGGCTACGGGCTGAAGCGTCCAACTCCCCGAAAACTGCTTAAAATCTCCTTCTACCATGCAGAAGTCGAGCTGGTGAGGAAAATGTTCTACCATGTCCAGCACAACACGGGCGCAGAACTTAAGCTTTAGCAGCGATTGTGTCCCTACTTGCTCAATCCGGATGCCGCCCTCAGGATGGGCGATCTGACGACTCTTTGCCAAATTTGGAATAAACTCTGACAGGCGATCGTAGTCCGTCAAAATCTGCCAAACCTGCTCAATCGAGTAAGGAATCCAAATCTTGGCAGAAATCTGTCGCTGTCTGCCCTCAGCGCGATCGGTCTGAACTTCCACGCCCTGCGCTGACTCAGATAGCAGCGCCTCAGATAGCAGCGCCTCAGATAGCGATTCAGGCAAATCAAAAGCCTCGGCGATTTTATCGTCGTTTTCAGCAATTTCGCCTTGAATCTTCCACTGAGAATCGAGTTCTATGTTCATATCCACTTAGCCTACAAATCTTTGAGCAAGTCAGTCAAGCCAATTGATCTAGTGAATCAGTCAAGCTCATCAAACAATCATCCCTTCGGGTGACTGAGGTAGCGTCAGGGTAAAACAGGTCTTCCAGGCAGTGCCCATAGGCTGAGGCTGGCTAGTGACGGCGATCGTTCCGTTTAGATGCTCTACCAATCCTTTGACGAGCGCTAGCCCCAGTCCCGTTCCCTGAATGGCGCGTTGTGTCACTCCTTCGCCTCGCCGAAACTTGTCGAAAATATGGGGCAATACCTCTGGCAAAATGCCGTCGCCTATGTTGCACAGACTCAAAACCACCTGACGCGAATGAGATTCATGCGCTAATTTCAGCTCAACAGTGCTACCCGGTTCCGAGTATTTTCTGGCATTGCTCAGCAGCTCTAGCAAAATCCGATTCAGGCTATCGGGATCGGTGTAGATCGTGACCGCCTCTTCAGGTAAATCGAGCAGTAGGCTCAAATTGCGATCGCTCCAGGTTGCCTCAACAGTTTCAACTGCACCTTGAATCAAGTAGCGAACATCCACCTTCTGAAGCGGGCTGTGGGTCGGGCTGGCTTCCAGTTTTCGTAGCGCCAGAAGATCGTTAATGAGATTCGTTTCTTGCGTACATTGCTGCTCCAAAATGTCCAAATATTTGCTCTGGCGATCGGGAGACAAACTTGCCTGCCGCAGCATCCGAATCGCTAGCGTCATGCTGGTCAGCGGGGTGCGCAGCTCATGGCTAATCGTGCTGAGAAATTCCTCTCGCTCTTCGTTGAGCCGCCGCAACTGCTCGACCTGCTGCCGACTTTTTTCATAGAGCTTTGCCTGAACTTCTAGACTGCGCTGAAGCTGGGAAGTGCGCTCCTGCACCACAGACTGAATTTGCTTCAGGGTGAGGGTTTGGATGATGGCTGTACTAATCTGCGCCGCCGCCAGCTTGACAAACGATAGCTCCTGAGCCGACCATTGGCGCGGTCGATCCTGCTGTAGCACCAAGCAGCCTAGCACCGTGCCCTGATTTTCTAAAGGTACGAGCAGCAGCGCATCGGAGGGCTGCAAATTAAAGATGGGGGCGATCGCTTGACTTGCATTAGATGCCCCTGAATTCCCAGTATCCAGCGTTTCATTAGCCGGAACAATCACAGGATTGAGCTTGCCTGTTAGCACCTGTTGACAGATATAGCAGTCGGATGCCCAGAAGGGACTTTGCAGAGGGGTGACACCATCAGCGTCATCTAGCCGAGACCACTCCGCCGAGACGTTAGCCTTGGTCTTAGGAATGCCCTCCAATT
>CASBQM010000244.1 GCA_949127645.1 Synechococcales cyanobacterium PMM_0036 | reverse complement strand
TAAGTATTAACCACAACGCTGACAAGGGTTTAAGCTTCTTTCTCACAATTCACCATCCAGGGGATGCCGAAGCGATCGCTCACCGCGCCAAATCGAAACGCCCAGAAGGTTTGCGCGAAAGGCATTTGCACGGTTCCGTTTTCTGCTAAAGCGTTAAAGATGCGTTCTGCTTCCGCTGGATTGCCAATGCCGAGATTCACACTGAAGCCGTTGTTTCCGTTAAACATATTGGGCGGACAATCAGACCCCAATAAGATCCAGTTGTCCACTTCGAGCCGGACATGCATGATTGTCTCGCCAGATATTCCAGGTATTTGCCCTTCGGGTGGGGCATCATGATTAGTCATGATCATCGCAATTTTGCCGCCGAGGCATTGCTCATAAAACTCAAATGCTTCTTTGCAGTTGCCGTTGAAGAAGAGATAAGAATTCAGTTGCATGGTGTACTCCTATTGGTTGGTTAGAAATTGTGAGATCTGTTCCTTTACTGAAGGAACTCCTTTGCAAAGCGAGTGACGGTATTGGAGGTCAGAATGTTGTGATGGGTCGTGTTAAGCACAATTGCGCTGTGATTAGAGAGTCAAGATTCATGGCTCATGGACTTGTGGCTGGCTAACGCTGGCGTGGCTAACGCTGGCGATCGCCTCGGCGATGCGGAGTGGCGCATTCGGTCGAGCATACATCCGCTTCATATATTCGAGCAGATGTGGAAAGGGGTCGAGCAACTGGACTTCGTTAGCCCAGTCGAGGGTATAGGCACCCACAATATCGGCGATCGTCAGAGTGTCGCCAACGATAAACTTGCGTCCATGCATATACTCCTCCATCACGGCTGCCATGTCCGTGAAATCCTGGCGGGCCAGGGAGACCTCGGCGGTCAGACGCAGGCGTTTTGGGTAAAGCGCCGTGTGACGCGCGATACGCCATAGCGGTTGCTCCAGCTCTGTGACCGCAAACAGAAGCCAGCGGTTGACTTGTGCTTTCTGTTTAAGATGGGTGGGAATCAACCCTTGATGGAGATATTTCTCTGCCAGGTACAGCACAATTGCAACTGACTCGGTGAGTACAAAATCGTCATCAATCAGCACTGGAACCTTACCTGCTGGATTGATCTTGAGAAACTCTGGGCGACGGTGTTCCCCTGCTGCGAGGTTGACGGTTACAGCCTCGAATTCCACGCCTAGTTCCTGGAGCATCCATCGCACTCGAATCGATCGCGTCGGAGCGAATTCATATAGCCGCATACATTTTCTCCGTATCCTGCTTTAAATCTCTGAGGACGTTGTGGTGAAGCATTGCTCAATCATTGCCTTGCGATCGACGGGTGTGATTTTGTCTCATTCTCTATCGGTTGCCTCCTTTATGGTTCTCTGTCTGTTAGTCGAACAGTGCTGGCTCAAATCGACAGCTCACAGAAAAATTTGATCTTCCGATGCGCTCAAATGTACTATAAAATACGATCGAATCTACCTCCGTTATTTCCCTTTGTCAGTAAGTCGAACGGCTCTGCCTCAAATCGACACCTTGCCAGAAAAATTTTGATATTTGGTATGACTTCAAACGCAAAACCAGATGTAGAGCAAGCGATCGCCGCCGTTTATCGCGCTGAATGGGGGCGGGTTGTCGCCATCCTCATCCGGCTGATGGGGGATTTTGACCTGGCTGAAGAGTCGGCACAGGAGGCGTTTGCCGCCGCCGTGAATCAGTGGCAGTCTAGCGGCATTCCGGATCTTCCCCGTGCCTGGATGATCCGCACCGCGAGATACAAAGCGATCGATCGGCTCCGACGGCGGACAAGGCTGACGGAAAAACTAGAGTGGTACGCGGCATCTGGGTTAATCCCAACTAGCGAGGAGCCAATCTACGACACGGATGAAATTCCAGACGATCGTCTCCGGCTAATTTTCACCTGCTGCCACCCGGCACTGGCGATCGAGACTCAGGTTGCTCTGACGCTGCGGATGCTGGGCGGACTGGAAACCGACGAGATTGCGCGGGCATTTCTCGTACCCTCGGCAACGATGGCGCAGCGGCTCGTGCGCGCCAAGCGCAAAATTCGGGATACGGGTATTCCTTACAAAGTCCCAGATACGAACGATTTGACCGGACGGGTAGATGCAGTGCTGAAGGTGATCTATCTCATCTTCAATGAAGGCTACGCAGCGACGCATGGCGAGACGCTCGTGAGGGCTGATCTCTGCACCGAAGCCATTCGACTGGGGCAGCTTATGCGGCAATTGATGGCACCGCAACCACCCTCAGACGTGACGGCGCTGGTTGCACTGATGTTGCTGCATGACTCGCGGCGTGAGGCTCGTCTGGATCAGGCGGGCGATCTGGTGCTGCTCGAAAATCAGGATCGCCGCCGCTGGAATAGACAACAGATTGCCGAGGCGCTGCCATTGGTTGAAGAGGCACTGCAAGGTGAGCCGGGTGCATTTGCAGTGCAGGCAGCGATCGCCGCACTACACTGTCAGGCAGAGCGGGCAGGAGAAACAGACTGGACGCAAATTGTCCGGCTCTACGAGATGCTGGAACGCTTGCAGCCGTCGCCCATTGTGTCACTGAATCGGGCGGTGGCGATCGCCATGGTAGACAGTCCTCATGCGGCGATCGAACTTATTGATGGGCTTGCCACTGAACTCGATAACTACCACCTATTTCACGCAACCCGTGCCGATTTGCTACGCCGCATTGGAGACTCTGAAGCAGCCGCTCAAAGCTATATGCAAGCCCTGGCACTCGTCACCAACGAGAGCGAACGCCGTTTTCTGGAACGTCGGCTGCGCGAGGTTCAGCCCTAACGTACAACTTTGCCGTCTGCGCATAACAATAGCGACTGGACTACATCTACCTGTTGCCGGATTTGCTCTAGAGAACCCCAAGAGAAAAAGTGCCCTGTTACGATCGACGAAATCCTTGGGCAGGGGAGCATCTCGGTGAATCAGATGGGTTTGGCATTTCTGATTTCACTACCTTCTGTGGTGACTGCAATGGATCAATTATTCTTTGGGGTTCTCT
>CASBQM010000243.1 GCA_949127645.1 Synechococcales cyanobacterium PMM_0036 | reverse complement strand
GAACAAGATCGAAATGCACGAATGGATCAGCGCCATCAAAAACCCAAATTCCCTTTTTGTTATGTTTTTCGGCGATCGACCAACCAATCTGACCCAGCGGAATAGGATGCCCGCCGTAATCAGCTTGCACAATAGAAGCCCATTGACAGGCTTGATCAAGCTGAGACTTAACCGCTCGATAGACTCGAACAAATGTTTTCCAAGAGGAATAGTAGGGGAGGGGAAAAATATTAAACTATTCCTCCTGTAGATTCACTTCAACAAGATTGAAACTGCCGCTCACTTCAACCGGAATGTTGTCTACACAAGGAGCGGCAACCGCCAAACAGCCATAAGGAGACCAGGCTCTAGCCTGAGCGCGTAAGTCTTCAAGCCACATATCACCTACAACAAAATGATTGGGTGTATGCCCCTTACCAAAGGGGATGTGATTAATGAGCAAATAGTTCATCGCGGAAAGAGTATAGATGGGCAAATTCGTCGCATCCAGAACCTCATCGTCCTTTGGATTGAACTAACTGAAAAATTTCTAAACTCAGCCAAAAACTGCCTCAAATTTCTTTTACGAGGAGCGCCCTAAGGTGAGACAGATTCAGCAAAATTAGCTCAGTCAGCGTAGGCGGCAGCACTCAAGGCAGATGCTAGACAAGTCTGCGTTGAAACACCCATACAAGAACCTTAGTGCGCCTAAATCACAAATAACTGATCAAACAAGTGGTTGATGTGTTGTGGAACACAATGTTGGGATTGACTCGGCAATTAAAGATTTTTTGCTGTGCGTTGCACAAAGTACAGCCAAGTCTAACCTGCTGAGTCCAAGAGGAGAGTTTGAGTGTTGTAGACTTAAACCCTATCCAAGAGTAGAGATCACGCACATCTCGCCTTAATGGCAGACTGGTTATGAATGTCCCTGGGCGAATTTTGATCATGCAGATCTCTCTCTTCAAGACCACGCGATCGCAAACAATCTTTTGGTTCAGCGTGAGCCTGGTGCTGGCAACAGTTTGTAATCTGCTGATTCTTCAGCGGGCATGGAGTGGCGAATACGTAGTGCAGGATGATGTGCGACAGCACGTATTTTGGATGCTGCGGTTTATTGATCCGGCTCTGTTTCCCAATGATCTGATTGCCGACTACTTTCAGTCGCTTGCGCCCTGGGGCTATCGGCAGTTTTATCATGGGTTTGCGGCGATCGGTCTTAATCCTCTAACGCTCAGCAAATTGTTACCTGTGGTCCTGAGTTTAGCGACGGCAAGCTATGCGTTTGGGGTAGCAATGCAGCTCTTGCCCGTGCCGTTTGCAGGATTTGTGGCTTCGGCACTGACGAGTCAGGTGCTATGGACACACGATGATGTTGTATCTGCTACGCCGAGAGCTTTTCTACCGCCTCTATTTCTGGCGTTTTTGTATTACTTGTTGCGGCAAGATATCAAGCCGTTTTGGAGACGATCGCTTCTCCCTTGCCTCATCATCATTGCTCTAGAAGGACTGTTTTATCCCCAATATGTGCTGGTGTTTGCGGGTATCGCGGCACTTCAGGTGATCACCTGGCGACGAGAGATAAAGGGATTTCGCGTAGGCTGGTCTCACAATCGACAGGATTACTGGTTTGCTGGAGCCTGTCTAGGCGCGGCGGTTTTGGTGCTGCTGCCGATCGCCCTCTCGGCTTCACCCTATGGCTCTGTGATCACAGGCGCAGAGGCTCACAAGCTGCCGGAGTTTTTGTCTTTGGGGCGCAATCGCTTCTTTTGGGATGATCCACTGCGCTACTGGCTCGTCGCAGAACGGAGCGGTTTATTTCCCAACTTTAGACCCTGGTTTCTGGCGATCGGCGCTTTTTTGCCCCTGCTCTTACTATGGGCACGGCGACATCCGGCACAGTTTCCGCTGATTCGGCAGGTTAGCTCTAAAACGGTGGTATTGATTCGGGTAGCGATCGTGGCAGTTGCCCTATTTTTTACAGCTCATGCGCTACTGTTCAAGCTTTATCTGCCCAGCCGCTATACGGAATATACGCTGCGGTTTGTTCTAGTGTTTGCTACGGCGATCGAGATAGTGCTGCTGCTCCAGGCGGCATGGCATTGGCTAGCACAGTACCATCATCAGCGGCTTGCATTCTGGGCATTAACGGTAGCTCTGGGCGCGATTCTGCTGCTGTACCCTCTCTACAGCAAAGACCAGGCGCGGAGCAGCTATTGGATTGGCGAAAATCCTCAGCTCTACCAGTTTCTTGCCCAGCAGCCTAAAGATATTCTGATTGCCTCTCTGGTGCGCGAGGTGGATAATGTGCCGACGTTTGCGCGGCGATCGCTCCTGGTTGGTCGAGAATATGCGTTGCCCTATCACGTGGGCTACGGCAGTCAGTTTCGGCGGCGGGTGGTGGACACAATTCAGGCGCAGTATGCCCTAGATCCGGCGGTGCTGGCTAACTTTATCCGCACTTACGGGATTGATTTTTGGGTATTAGATCAGTACAAATCCTTTGATGCCAATGCGCCGCTCACAAGCTGGATTCGTCAATATCCAGAGGCGATCGCCCAAGCCAGAAGCCAGCTAGCGCAAGGCACACCTGTTCTTAAAAAAATAGCTAAATCCTGCACCGTTAGCCGAGACAAAGATTTGCGAGTGCTTTCTGCGGGCTGTATTTTGGAAAAAATTCAGGCGTTGCTGAATTGAGGAATGAACGCTAAAATCTGCCCTCGCCCTCTCCCAAAAGGAGAGGGGATAAGACTTCTAGCGCCCTTCCCTCTGGGGAGAAGGGTTGAGGATAAGGGCAAATCATACCTGCATTCAGCAGCGCTAAAATTCAATCTTGAAATGACAGTTCCAATTAGATGGCAAGATTAATCCTTGCTCAGCACCCAGGTTAACTTAGGCTTTAAGATAGTAAAGGGCGATCGCATATGGAGTCACAAATATCGATCGCTATCTCAGATCTCGTTAGCCAAACCTCAGCACATGGACATCACAGAGTTTTTACAGCAAAGTGCGGGCAAATGGGTTTCTCAGCGCACCAGTCACCAATTTGCCTTTAAGCAAACGGGAAGCAGCAAGTCTAACATTGTGGTTGAGATGCTGCCCAAAGACGATCCGGCTGTTGTAAAACTCTGTCAGCAGCTCAAAACTGATCCGGCACAGGCGCTCTGCGGTACGCGAGTCACCTGGGATGGCATCGCGGAACGAGGCGAAGAAAAGCAGTCTGGCTCAACGCTAATGGTGCCGATCGCCAATCCTGAGAACTCTTGTGCAGGACAATTGCTGTGTGAAGGGGGTCAGAAATCGCCAATTTTAGGTCGATACCTCATGGGTGAAGACGACGCTCTAACTTTAATGACTGAGTTTGACTCTGTAGAATCTGGAATGGTGTCGTCTGAAGAGCGGCTGTGGTTTGCTAGCCCCAATCTGCGGCTGCGCACCACCACGCTGAAGCAATCGGGTGGCTTCAGCATGGCAACTTTCTCCTCCGAGATTCGTAT
>CASBQM010000242.1 GCA_949127645.1 Synechococcales cyanobacterium PMM_0036 | reverse complement strand
TTTATTGAAGCTATTAAAATCTACAAATGTTGCTTTCAGCTACTTATCTTTCAGCTACTTATAGAGAAGTGAAGCAGTAAAATAGAATTACTGATGAGCCCAGTTGACTGGTAAACTTTTGCCCCTCATACTCCAGATCCTTCTCCCACGCGGGAAGAAAGGGAGCCAGAAACTTCATTGAGTTTAAAGCCTCTCGCTCTGAAAGAGGAACTGGGGTGAGGGCGGTTCGAGTTATGCCAGGTAATCAGGCTGGTTAACTCATAAATCAATAAATAAAACCTGCAAAATTTATTGATTTTAGCGAATGACATAGCTCGAATCTACGTCCAACAGCCGCGCTGGAATCCATCCCCCATCTGCTAATTCTGCCCAGTTGTCGCTGCGACGACCTGACAAGGTGACGTGCTGTCCATCATAGAGAACACCTGTCACTGCATGGCTTTCATCAGGACCTGAGTGAATGCTGAGGGATTTTCCATCATTCTTGACCAACGCCTCAGAGCGTTCTTGATGGATTGGAGCAAGATGGCGATCGCGGTTCCCAACCCATGCCAGCAGGAGAGGCAATCCAATCAGTGGCAGCAACAGCCACCAGAAACTAGACAAATTGGGAGCTGTCGTAGATGCCGCCGTATCTTCACCAATCATGGCACCTGCTGACTTGGAATACCCACAGGTTAATTTGTAAGCTTGCCCAGCGCGATCGAGATTTAAAACTACGTTTGCACCATCTGTACCCGCTTTAGGCTCAACTGAAACAACGTCTTTTACTTGAAACCCCTTTGACTCCGCCGAGCGAGTACAGGCTTCCGTTGCCGCAGCAGACAAGTCTGAAGGCACAGTCTGCGCATAAGCAGATGAAATAGGAAATACTAAAGCTAACAACAGCACAGCCGATGGAGCAACTAGTAGAGTTCGACGTTTCATAGGTCTAATCACCCTTTCAACTAATAGGTACTAAAACATTATTAAAAGAGAAAAGCATCCAGCTATCGGATAGATATTTCTCACTATCCCGTCAAATAGCCTGCACATATTTCTTTAGAGTAAAGAATGCTCACTCTAAAGAGATACTTTGTTAACTAGCGTTGACTTGCAAATATTTCGACTAAATATTGCCTCCTCAATGCATCTAATCCGAAAAATTCTCTGAGACTGCTTAAAGTTGGCTCCGAGGAGGTATAAATAGGTTACAAATTTGTTGCACTGAGCCGATGATCTAAATGCAATATAAATAACTATTAGCCAATCAATTGCCAGCCAATCGAAACCAGCCACTAGCTTTTAATTTGAGTCATCTAGCTACTCATATTGATGAAGATAAAGCAGGAAAATAACAAACTCATATAGAAATCGGCAATTTTTTGGAGGTTGCAACGCTTTGTGCCTGAGTCTTTGTCTTTGAAGATCTACGTTCGGAGTGATGTATTTGCATCTTCAAACTTGCATCCATCAAACTTGCATCACAAATTCGTTTTGCATCACAAACTCACATCTCTACATCTTTAAAGACATCCTGTGGTCGCGCGATCGCTCCAGAAGCAAGACGTAAAGTATCTTGCGCAACATAAAAACTGTGTTACGTCGATACAAACCTTATGAGCTGAGATGTGATGGAATTGCATAACCACTGTAGACTTGGTAATCTCCTAAGTAGTATTAGTGTCGGTTGCAGGTCATAGGGATTTACCATGAAGATTTTGCTGGTAGAAGACGATAAGCCCACAGCCACTCTACTGTCAGAGGCGCTCACCGCTCAGCATTACACGATCGACCTGGCAACCGACGGTCAGACTGGGCTAGCTCTAGCAACCGCATGGGATTTTGACCTGATTCTTCTAGATGTGCTGATCCCTAAGCTGGATGGGCTAGATCTGTGCCGCCAGCTTCGAGCCAAGGGCTACCAAAAACCAATTCTTTTGTTTACCTCAAAGAATTCTAGTGCTGACGTGGTTGATGGCTTTAACGCGGGTGCCGATGATTATGTCACCAAGCCCTGCGAAATTTCTGAATTAATCGTGCGCATTCGGGCTTTGCTGCGTCGGGGAGAAATTGCTCTAGCACCCGCTCTGTTAACGTGGGGAGATCTGCATCTCAATCCAGTTTCAGCAGAAGTGATCTATCAAGCCCAAACTCTTTCGCTTACGCCCAAAGAATATAGTTTGCTTGAGCTATTTCTTCGCAACCCTCAGCGCATCTTCGATCGCGGTGCCATTATCGATCGCATCTGGTCTATTGATGATCTGCCCTCAGAGGGGGCTGTGACTAATCTGATTAAAAACTTGCGGCAGAAGCTACGGGCAGTAGGAATGACCGCAGATATGTTGGAGACAGTCTATGGGTTAGGCTATCGTCTGAAAACTCCGCTTTCTAAGGCACAGTCAACCGATCGTCAAGATAGCAAAACGTCGGGCGGCACTCAGCAGGGATTGGCATCTGTCAACAAAGTGCTGGATCAGTTCAGAGAAGCATTCATTGAGCGAATTGCTTCTCTAGAGCGGGTAGAACAAGCGCTGCGGATGAGTCACCTGAGTCAAGCTTTACGACAGAGCGCTTGCGAAGATGCCCACAAGCTAGCAGGTGGTCTGGGGATGTTTGGCTATGAGGAAGGGTCAAGACTGGCACGGGCGATCGAGCATTTGCTGATGGGCGATCGCCCCTTGACTCCCCCCGAAATTGTCAAGCTATCGAAGCGGGTGATGGATTTGCAGAAAGAGCTTGCCCGTCCGCCCAAATCTTTGACTACTTTGACGAAAGAACTGCTGTTGCCCATTCAATCTCGCTCGGTGATTGCGGTGAGCAGCGATGGCACCTTTACCGAATCTCTGCAAGCAGAAGCCGTGACTTGGGGATGTCAAATTGAGATTGTGTCATCTAGAACTGCCGCACAAAAGATTGCCCAGACGACTCCTGACCTTGTTTTGCTGGATCAGGATACTGAGGAGTCAGCAGCGCTGTTGCGGACATTAACCGCTCAGTTTCCAGAGCTTCCTATCGTGGTTATAGCAACATCCAAGAGCCAGAGCGATACCGCACTTTATGAGAGACAGCTTGGAGGCGAAAAAGAGCCTAAAGAAAGGCACAGAATTTTGCAGAAGCCGATCTCAACAGCACAGGTATTTGAAGCAATGACTCAATTTGCTGTGCGTACTGAGGCTGGTGTGCGTACTGAGGCTGCTGTGCTTGCTGAGGTTTCTACAGAAGTTATTCAGGCTGCGGCTAAGGTGATGATTGTCGATGACGATCCGTTGATTCTGAAAGCTTTGAAAGTGCTGTTGCAGCCGCAAGGGTTTCAAGTCACCGTTCTAGAAAATCCTCGACAGTTTTGGGATGTGCTGAGGGCGATCGCCCCGGATGTGCTGCTATTGGATCTAGAAATGCCAGCCTTCAGCGGAATTGATTTGTGCCAGGTCGTACGCCAAGACCCAATCTGGAAAGATCTGCCTATTCTGATGGTGACAGCTCACACCGATATTCCCTCGCTGCGACGGGTGTTTGCGGCTGGAGCCAATGACTTTATCAGTAAGCCAATCATTCGCTCAGAACTCATTACTCGCCTGCTGAATCAGCTCGATCGCTCCGCTGCTATCCGATCGTCTTTGGTCTCCTCATGCGTATAAATTTGCCGCGTATAAATCTACCTATGCTTCGGCTTGCTGTCGGGAGTCCTTCTCGTGCCCGTCGCCGTCCTACCTTGCCTTTGCATCTCGTCCTAATTAGTCTGTTTGTGCTGCTAACGGTAGGGACAGTGGGATTTGTGGAGACTTTGTTTTTTCACAATGGACAGCAAGCCGCGCAAAATCTCGCCAATCGCTTAATGGATGATGTCAGCGGACGAGTTAAGCTTTATCTAGACACCTATTTGCAGATTCCCCAACTCGTGAATCGCCTCAATGCGGATGCTGTGGCTTTAGGCGAGCTGGATCTACAAAATCTCCCGGCGCTAGAGCGACATTTATTTGCTCAATTGATGCAGTTCGAGTCGCTAAGCGGCATCCAGGTGGGCGATCGCCAAAATCACTTCAGGCTGGTGACGCGCCAAGATGGGCTGCGGATGCTCCAGATGGACTCGGCTAACCCGACTCAAATGAAGGAATATTCTCTCAATGGCGAGGGAGTCAAGAGCGAGATGCTGAGTACCTCTAGCGAGACTGCCGTGCAGAATCAGCTCTGGTATCAGGCGGCTCTATTTTCGGGAAAACCAACCTGGGGAGCAATTTCTCGAAGCTCGACGGGTGACATATCTCTGACTGCAACTCGACCCGTTTTTGATGCGCAAGGACAGGTCACTGGCGTGTTCTCTTCGGCGATTTTCTTGAATGCCGTCAACACGTTTCTCAGCCAGCTTCAGCTTGCAAAATATGGTAAGGTTTTCATTCTTGAACCTAACGGCTGGATAGTCGGCACCTCTGATCAAAAATGGACGGAAAGCGGCTCTCCTTTTCAGCGATTTAATTTAGTAGATAGCCCTGATCCGGTGGCGCAAAGGGCAGGGCGATCGCTGATTCAGCAGTTTGGCGACTTTTCGCGGATCGATCGCCCTCAACAGCTTGTTTTTTCGCATCAGGGCAAGCGTCATTTTCTTCAGGTGATGCCGTTTAAAGATGAGTACGGACTTAATTGGCTGACGGTAATTACTGTTCCAGAGACAGAGTTTTTGGGACAAATTAATCTCAGCACCTATGCAACTCTGGTACTCTGCGCGATCGCCCTGCTGGTCTCTATTCTCTTGGGGCTGTGGATGGCTCAATACATTAGCCGACCGATTCAGCGGCTCAGCCGCGCTAGTCATGCTCTGGCTCAGGGTGTAGCTCAAGGCGATTGGCATCAGCCCTTTCAAGACGAAAGCCCCTTCGCGGAAGTTCAGGTTTTAGCAAACGCTTTTAACCGCGCGGCTCGACAGTTGCAAGGCTATTTTGAGCAGACCGCAACGGCTCTAGAAGAGTCGGAAGAAAAGTTTGCCAAGATGTTTCGCAGTACGCCTGCCCCCGTGGCGATCGTCACTCCAGAGGGCCACTATATGGAGGTGAACGATGCTTTTGTTGAGCTATTTGGCTACTCTAGAGCAGAAATAATAGGTCAAAAAGCCTTAGAAATGGGAATCTGGGCAAATCCAGAGGATCGTCAGCATTGCATACGATCGATCGAGGCTCTGGGTCGTGTCAGCAATCAAGAATACAGCTTTCGTAAAAAATCGGGTGCGGTGATCACTGCTCTGTTTTCAGCCGAAAGCGTCAACATCGGCGGGCAACAATGCTTGATTGGCATTGCCAAAGAAATTACCGATCGCAAGCGGATGGAGAGGAATTTACGTCAGAGTGAGGCGGCGCTCCGGGAGGCACAGCGCGTTGCCCATATCGGCAGTTGGGAATATGACCCCAGCACTCAAACAATCGTAGGATCAGAAGAGTTATTTCGCATCTATGGTCTTACCCCTAAGCCCTCTTTTAGACTGGATGAAATATCGCAGGTGATTCATTCAGACGATCGATGTAGCCATCAGCAGCTCCTTGACGCAGTGGTTTTAAAGGGCAAAATCTACAAAGACGATATGCGAATTATTCGTCTGGATGGCTCGGTTCTTCATGTGGAGCTTCGAGGAGAACCTGTTTTTGATGCACAGGAGAACCTGATCAAAATTGTAGGGACAACGCTAGATATTAGCGATCGCAAACAAATTGAAGATGCGCTGAGACAAAGCGAACAGCTCTTTCGCGGGGCATTTAAGACTAGCGCCTTTGGCATTAGCATCCGTTCTACAACCGGGAGGTATTTGCAGGTCAACTCGGCGCTTTGCAAAATGCTGGGCTATACAGAAGCTGAGCTGTTAAATCTGACCTATCGTGACATCACCCACCCCGACGATCTGGCGATCGATCCCCACAACACAATGCGTAAGCTGGTGACAGGTGAGGTTTCTTGCTACGAACTGGAAAAACGATTTCTGCACAAAGAGGGGCAGATTGTTTGGGGATTGATCAGTATGTCGCTGGTGCGAGATTTGGAGCAGCAGCCGCTTTATTTCGTGACCCAGGTGCAGAATATTAGCGATCGCAAGCAATCTGAAGCCGCTCTACGTCAAAGCGAAATTCGGCTCCGCAGTCTAGCTGCCGCCGCTCCTGTCAACATTTACTCGCTCGTGCAGCATCAGGATGGCTCGATCGAGTTTGAGTACATCAACCACGTCGTCGAAGAATTCCACGAGATCAGCCTAAAGCAGTTTTTGGCAGATCCAGTCCAGATTATTATGGAGCAGATGCATCCAGATTACCGGGAGGGCTACCGAGCCGCCGTGGAGTGCAGCGCAAAAACCCTAGAACGCTTTAACTATGAGTGGCAGATCACCACGGGTTCTGGGAAAGTGAAGTGGCTGCAAGCCCATTCTCAACCCGAACGCCGAGAGAATGGAGATGTTTGCTGGCATGGAATTGTGCTGGATGTGAGCGATCGCAAGCAATCTGAGGAAGCCTTGCGCCAAAGTGAAGCTCGGTTCCAGAAACTAGCGGCAACTTCACCGGGTGAACTTTTTATTAAAACAATGCATACCGATGGTTCGCTCACCTTCGACTACATTAGCCCTGTCTGTCGAGAAATTCATGAATTAGAGCCAGAGGCATTTTTAGACAATGCGGCTCCTTTCTTTGAACAAATGCATCCTGACGATCGCCCTTTTTGTCTAGAGGCTGCGACTCGCTGCGCTCAAGAACTCGTGCCGCTAGGTCATGAGGTGCGCATCATCACGCCGTCTGGCAAAGTCAAATGGGTGCGCTTGAGTTCTCGCCCCGAGCGCCAAGAGAATGGCGATATTAGCTGGTACGGCGTGATGCTGGATATCACCGATCGCAAGCAAATCGAAGAGCGCCTCAAACAAAGCAAAGCCACAAAACAACAGATTCTCAAAGCCATTCCTGATTTGATTATTTGGATGGCGAGTGATGGCACCTTCCTGGATCTAATCG
>CASBQM010000241.1 GCA_949127645.1 Synechococcales cyanobacterium PMM_0036 | reverse complement strand
TAAGTATTACAGTTGTGTTTAGTTAGGGAAGAGGGGCGATCGCCTTTTATAGTGGAAGAACCGGGCTGTGGCTTGATGGGTTCTGCGCCAGAGTGACCAATGGAGCACTTGCTCTACTGACCAAGCCACTGGGAACAGGAGCTTCCAAACCCATTTGAGCAATTCGGGAATACTCAACGGCACAATAATCCTCGCGCCGCTTTGAACGCAGCCATACTGCTGGGGGTCTTGTCGTTGGGCTGCAAATTTTTTGGGGGGACTGGGATGGGTTCAAGTTGATGGCGCAACACCGTTAAGAAGGCTTGTGCTGCCATCACTAGTGTCATGTGACGATGCCAACCTTGCCAAGAACGGACTTCGTATTGACTTAAGCCTAGCTTGTCCTTGGCAATGGCAAAACACTCCTCAATGCGCCATCGTTGTCCTGCAACGAATACCATCGCTTCTAACGTCGTATCGGCAGGAGCATACCCTTGATAGTAGGTGAGTGAAAGCGGGTCATCGGGTTTATCTACGTTCCGTCGTAAGAGTATCCATCGTTTCATGCCAGACTCATGGCTACAATTGACTTCAATCTTAGCCCAATCATAAATTCGTTCTCCTTTGGTTCCCCAACCACAACCGAGACGTTGCCATTGTTCATCGGGCAAGGCTTGAGCTAACGCTCTAACCCGATGCTCCTGATAGCCAATCAACACAGCGTGAGAACTAGCAACCGTCAGCAAATACGGTTGCTGATATCGCTCCTCCAACCACCACCAGAGTTTCCCATCATTGCCATAGACCTCATCGGCAACCACCCACCCCGGTCGTATCCCTGCTTCAAATGCGGATTCCAGCATTTGCTTGGCTAATTGGGGTTTGGTGGCAAATTTAACCGATTCGGGTACCCCTGCTTTGGCTCGCTTGTCTGCATCGTTGCACCAGGATTGAGGTAAATATAACCGACGCTCAATCAAGCTATGTCCCTGCGGGTGAACGTAAGCCACAAACACACCCACCTGGCAATTCTCTAATCGTCCGGTTAAACTGCAATGTTGCACTTGTACCCCAACCGAATGACTCCCTTGCTTAATAAAGCCAGTCTCATCGACCGCTAAAATCCCCTCCTCTCGCCCCAGTCCTTCTAGGACATACTCACGCACCTCTTGGCTCACTTCATCGGCCTCCCACTGGGCGCGTCCCAGTAAATGTTGAAACTGATAAGGCGTTTGATGTCCTGCTTGCTCCGCCATCTGCCAACCATTTTTGCGACCCACTGGACTCATCAGCGCTTGCAAATAATCAAAGGCGCTTTGACGGGCTTCCAAACGAGCAAAGTATTGACCCATGCGAGATTGAAAGGTTTTGAGCACATTGCTCCATTCTGACAACGCGTCTAAAGCTGTCCCTGTCAGAAATGGATTGTCAGATTCAAACATGACTGTTTTCCTATCTAACTGGGAAATAGCTTACATTATCTACAACTGTAATACTTAGTAAATCTTGGCTCAATCACTGGAAGCGGATTATTCCCTTCTTTACTTTTCTCCCTGATATCCCTAAAGCTGTCTACACCACCAACGCCATTGAATCCATAAACATGACCCTGTGCAAGGGGTTAAGAAACCATCGCTCTTTCCCCACTGATGAATCTGCCCTGAAAGTGATTTATTTGGCGATCGCCATTGTACCCCTTCGACCAGAAGATAGAAAATGGCGTTGAGAATCTCCCACAGCTCAGTTTCACGAGGACGACCGCCCGGTTTTGCCTCCGGCAGCAGGTCACGGAGAAATTCATACTGCGCTTGGCTCAAGTTACTGGGATATGCTTTACTCATCTGGCTTACTCAGTGCTGTGTTGTTTCTATTCACAGCTTATACTGAGTGAGCTTTTTTACCCTCTGGCAGACTTTTCAAACATCCTCTTAGGAAGACAAGCATAGTGAAAAAACACGCCAGATTCTTTCAAAGCTTAGGGTCATTTCTAAAGTTGAGGTGGGCAAAAAGAAAACGGCATCTCAGGCCAAGTAAAAAACAAAGTAAAAACTTGAGAGTTTCCCCATGTTTACAGGCGATGTTGGCGATCGCCTCTTTATTGCTATGCCTGATGGTCACACAGAGTCCAGCCAATTCAAAGTCTACAGGCATACAATCTACAGGCTCAGTTTTTCAGCCTGGGCTAAATTCAGGTGATTCACAAAATCTAGTGCAACAAGGTAAGGCGCTCTATGCAGCAGGGCAATTGGCTGAGGCAGCCGAGGTATTACAACGGGCAGCCCAAGTCTACCAGGAACGAGGCGACGCTCTCCAGCAAGCAATGACCCTAAGCAATCTTGCCTTGGTCTATCAAAAATTAGGGCTATTTGCAGAAGCAACACAGGCAATTAATGACAGCTTGGACTTGCTAGAGAGCTATCGTTTACAGCCTTCAGTTCATGAGGAAGTTCACGAGGCAGATCGCTCACATGTTTTAGCACAAACGCTTGAGATTCAAGGATCGCTACAGCTTCAGCAAGGGCATCCGGAGCCTGCCTTAGCTACTTGGCAAAAAGCTGAAACGCTCTATAGTGAGATGAAGGACAGCAGGGGCATGATCCGGAGTCAAATCAATCAGGCTCAAGCCTTACAGGTTCTAGGATTTTATCGTCGAGCTTTGACGCTGCTGACTCAACTCAGTCAGAGTCTGCAATCTCAGCCTGATTCTTTAACCAAGGTGGTGGATCTGCGATCGCTAGGGGAGGCATTGCAGTTTACAGGCGATCTAGAGCAGTCTCGTCAAGTGCTGCAAACGAGCTTAGAATTGTCTGAACAGTTGCAGATTCCTCAAGAGATCAGTGCGGTTTTGCTGAGTTTGGGCAATACGGCGAGTGCTCAGCAGGATATACAGGGGGCAAGCCGTTTTTACCAGCAAGCGGCTGAGCTAGCACCTGCACCTCTGCTCAGAGTTCAGGCTCGCATCAATCAGTTCAACCTTCTCTTAAGTACTCATCAGGCGCTAGATGGGCGACTCTTGCCGAATATTATGGCTGAGTTGATTAGCTTGCCCACTAGCCAAGAAACCGTTTACGCAGCGATTCATCTTGCTCAGGCTCTTATTAAAGTAGAGAACAAAGAATATCCGCAAGCTTCATCAGATACGATCGCTCGACTGTTGGCAAATGCGGTGCAGCAATCTCGTAGCTTGGGGGATCATCGGGCGGAAGCCTATGCGTTAGGAACGCTAGGAGGATTATATGAGCAGACCCAGCAGTGGGAAAATGCAAAAGAGTTGACAGAGCAGGCGCTACGGCTAGCCGTTGGGGCAAATGCCCCTGATATTGCCTATCGCTGGCATTGGCAACTCGGACGCTTGTTGAAACAGCAGGGTGATACAGTAGGAGCCGTTGCAGCGTATGATGCTGCGATTGATGAGTTGCAGCTTCTTCGTAATGATTTAGTCGCAGTTAATCGAGAGACACAGTTTTCCTTTAGAGATAGCGTAGAACCTGTTTATCGACAGTCGGTTGAACTGCTGTTGCAGCCTCAATCTTCTCAAGATGGACATCCAGATAGGCAAGTAAGTGAACAAATTCTCGATAAAGCTCGACAACGAATTGAAGCTCTACAATTAGCAGAACTAGATAACTTCTTTCGAGAATCTTGTTTGAATGCAACAACCGTTCTTTTGGATAAAATTGTAGATCAGGATAATCCGACGACTGCGATTCTTTACCCAATCATTTTGCCCGATCAGCTACAGGTAATTGCTAAAGTTTCAGGGCAGCCTCTACACCACTATGCAGTGAGCCATTCTCAGGCAGAAGTAGAGCGCGTTTTATCCCAACTGCGACAAAGCATTACGGAGCCAGACACGATCGCAGAAGTGAAGTTGCTTTCTCAGCAGCTCTATGGCTGGTTAATCCAGCCGATCGAATCAGAGCTGGAACAAAGCAGCATTAAAACCTTGGTGTTTGTGCTAGATGGCGCATTAAGAAGCGTACCGATGGCATCTCTCTATGACGGCAAGCAATATTTGGTTGAGAAATATGCGATCGCTTTAAGTCCAGGGCTTCAGTTGCTTAACCCTGAGCCTATTGCTAGAGAGAACTTGCAGGTGCTGGCAGCAGGGCTAGTTCAGCCCCCGTCAAACTTCCAAAATTTTCCGCCGCTGCCGGAGATTCGCTCGGAGTTTAACTCAATTGCTACGGCAGGGGTGCCGATTACGACTCTGCTCGATCAGGATTTCACGAGCAAGACGTTAGAGACTCATGTCAATCAGGCAACGTTCAATATTTTGCATCTGGCGACGCATGGTCAGTTTAGCTCGCGTGCCGAAGACACCTTTGTTTTGGCAGCAGATGGGCCGATTAACGTGACGCAATTTGACACATTTTTGCGCCGTCGCAATGAAACGCGATCGCCTGCGATCGAACTTTTGGTGCTGAGTGCCTGTCAAACGGCAGCGGGTGACAATCGGGCAACGCTGGGTCTAGCAGGAGCCGCTGTGAGGGCTGGAGCGAGAAGTACGCTGGCTTCATTGTGGAATATTGGCGATCGCTCCACTGCCATTTTGATGGGAGAGTTTTACAAGGAGTTGGCGAACAAAACCACTAAGGCAGAAGCGCTGCGGCGGGCGCAAGTTACTTTATTAAAGCAGTATCCGAATTACAGTCGTCCTAGCTCTTGGGCGGCTTATGTTTTGATAGGAAACTGGCTGTAGGTCAGGGAGATTGTAGAGCGGATTTCACGAAACGAGAAAGAAGGATTGTTTCTTCTGATCTTCTGCATAGATTGAAAACTCTAAAGTATGGAGCCATAGAGCGAAAGATATATGGCGATCACCGACTCAAACCATACAGAGCATTCGGAGTTTTTACTATGACTTTCAATTACTACGGTACTGCTGGCAGCGACTACTATAACTACAGTGGCTCCGATAGTCTCTATGCCCGTGGATACGAAGGTAACGATACGATTTAGGGCAACTACAACAATGACACTATCTATGGTGAGGAAGGCAATGATACGCTGTATGGTTACAGCGGCAATGATACGTTATATGGCGGTTCAGGTAATGATACGCTATATGGTGGTGATGGTAGTGATTCGCTGTATGGCGATACGGGAAATGATTTATTGAACGGCGGTTCCGGCAACAATATTCTCCGGGGATTCTCTGGAGGATACAGCCAAGAGATAGATACACTGACAGGAGGCGCAGGTATCGATACCTTTGTGTTGGGTACTGCGACAGGAGTCTGTTACTTGGGTGGTGGTAGCAATGGTGTTGATCACTCTTATGCCCTGATCACTGATTGGGATGCGTCTAGCGACTATATTCAAGCTTGGGGGAATTCCAGCGAATATCGCCTTCAAACTGGTAGTTGGCTTGGAAGTTCAGCAAGAGATATGGGCATCTACTGTGGTAATGATTTAATTGGTGTCATTCAAGATTCTACGAATGTCAGTTTCTCTGGAGACTTCAGGTTCGTCGGCAGTACTGGCAGCTTAGCCAACGACACTGCGATAACCTTAGTCAACTCATAATGTAGGGATTTGTTAAGGCTTCAGTGATTCCTCAGAAATTAGATAGGTTTCTGAGGTTTTTTCTTTGAATTGTTAACGAGGCGCGTAAGGGCGATCGCTCCACTGATATTTTAAACTTCTAGATTCAAGATACAATCACTCTATCCTGTTTTTGGATGTTGATGATGAAAGCAGTCTACAGGCGAAGGTTTTGCATCGCCATGGCTCTAGTGGAGGGGGCGATCGCCCATCTCATTCTGGGATTTGGACTGCCCGATCGCGCCCTGGCTCAAAGCATTACGCTAGATGGAACCCTCAAGCCTGCTAGAACACTCACCGGAGCAAACTATCGCATTCATCAAGCCGATGGACGAACGGTGGGCAGAAATCTTTTTCATAGCTTCGGCAGATTTAACCTCAACACAGGCGAATCAGTGACGTTTGAGAGTGCGCCTGATATTCGCAACATTATCACCCGCGTGACGGGTGGAACACCTTCCTCAATTAATGGTTTAATCCAAACTCAGAGCAGCACTGCCAATCTATTTTTGATTAATCCCAAAGGCATTGTATTTGGGCGCAATGCCAGTCTAAACATTGGCGGATCATTCGTGGCGAGTACCGCAAATTCGATCGGGTTTGGGAATCAGGGCTTTTTTAGCGCTTCTGCACCCAATGATCCTTCCTCTCTGCTCACGATTAATCCTTCTGCATTGCTGTTCAATCAAATGAATGCAGCGGCGATCGTCAATCGATCAATTGCTCCGGCAGGCACAAATCTGTCTGGTAATAATGTCTTTGGGCTGCGGGTTCCCAACGGACAGAATTTATTGTTGGTAGGGGGCAATATCAAACTTGATGGTGGTGGTTTAAGAGCCTTTGGGGGACGAATTGAAATCGGAGGGTTGGCAGGAATAGGGTTGATCGGACTGCAACCCAATGGTCACTTAATTTTTCCAAATAATGTGAGCTTATCAAATATAGTTCTTAGAAATGGAGCTGAGGTTGATGTGGTGGCTGGCGGCAGTGGAAATATCGCAATCAATGCTCGAAGGTTAGACATTTTAGAGGGTAGCCAATTAAGCGCAGGCATTGGAGTGAACCTAGGAACTGCTGATAGTCAGGCAGGCAACATTATACTCAACGCCCAAGATACTATTTCTGTAGACGGTAAGCGCAACCAGCTCGACGAAATTCCTACTTTTTTATCTATAGCAGTTTTCAACTCAGTTAAGTACGATAGCAACGATAGGTGAACCACCCTCGAATATCGTCTAAAGTCACAGCATTTAATGCATCCGTAATCGCTTGATCTAACGCCTCACGAGTTCGAGC
>CASBQM010000240.1 GCA_949127645.1 Synechococcales cyanobacterium PMM_0036 | reverse complement strand
GTGAACAATTGCAGTTGAACAGTTGCAGTTGAACAGTTGCAGTTGAACAGTTGCAGTTGAACAGTTGCAGTTGAACAGTTGCAGTAAATTCATCAGCATTTTACCGTAGATGATCCACTTGCTTGTGTCTACCTGGCAGAAACTCACCTCATAGGGCACTTACACAATGACACTTGCACAATGACACTTGAATGGCACTCGCACAATGACAGCTTTCCAAGCGATAATGCCAAACAGAGCAGTTTGTGGCGATCGCCACTGCGGAAAACATTGTGGGAAACGGGATGACTGGACAGACCATTAGACGGTTAATTCTTGGGGCAATTACGCTAGTTGTAGCGGCGCTACTGGGCACTTCTCTGCTGGGCAGTCTCGGCGAACCGCAAATCACCGATCGCCTGGAGCTATATCAGACTGACTTGCTGCTTCATGCCACAGAGTTAGGTAAAACAGAGGGCGGCGGTGCATCTGGCGATCGAGCAACCGCCAACACTTACAAGACTCTTCTAGGCAATGACCCGTTAGGTGAGGCTCTAAAGCAATACCAAAAAGTGCGGCAATCGGCGGCGACCAATCTCAAGCAGTTTGAAACCCGGCTTCAGCAGTTTAAGCCTGACTCGGCACCTGCTCCTGCTAACCCAGTACCCAACCGTTCTAAAAGAATTACCGCTCCTCAGCAGCAGATCAAAACCGCTATTCAGCAGCAGCGTGATTTGATTAATCATCTTGACTTGCGGTTAGGAATCCTGCAAGCCGTGCAGGACAAGACTCCAGATGCATTAAAAAGCTGGACAGAGCTAGTGAATCGCTTGGGCGATCGCCCGGTACAGTCTCAGTCTCAGCCCCAGTCTCAGCCCCAGTCTCAGGCGCTAGAAGTACAGACGCTCTCTGACACAGCTCAAGTGCTAAACGGCATCTGGAGCGATCCGCCAAGATTGTTGCCCGATGCCGAACCGTTGATCCAAAAAAATCTGGAAGGCTGGTTTCGCTACAAGAGTTTGTCACGGCTCTATGAATTGCAGCAGCGATCGGATGTGCTAGCAACGCTGAAGACCGCCGAGCAAGCCGTAGCTCAACAGACATTAATTAAGCTGGCTTTGGTCGGCACTCTACCCGCCTTGGGAGGAGTAGCAGGACTGATTTTGCTGCTCGTCATGGGCATTCGTGCCCTCCGCAGTCGCTCTGCTTTGCCAGAAAATTTCACCTGGGAAGTTCCCTGGACTTGGGAGACGATCGTGCAGGTGCTAGTCGTCGGCTTTTTCTTCATGGGACAAATCGTTATTCCCCTGGTGGTGGGAGCCTTTGGCATCAGCTTTGCTGCCTTTGGCATTCGGGCTAAGGCGGCTTATACGCTCACCTACTATTTGCTGATGGCGGGTTCAGGGTTGGCAGTGCTGTATTTCTCCATCAAGCCTTTTTTGCCGCTACCCGAAGGCTGGTTTCGACCGACCGGAAAGCGAAGCTGGATCGTCTGGGGAATTGGCGGCTATTTTGCCGCTTTGCCGCTGATGCTGATCATTTCCATTCTTAATCAGCAAATTTGGCAGGGTCAGGGCGGTAGCAATCCTCTTTTACAAATTGTGTTGGAGGAAGGCGATCCGATCGCCCTCAGTATGTTTTTCTTAACTGCGTCGATCGCCGCTCCTGTCTTTGAGGAAATCTTTTTTCGGGGTTTCCTGCTGCCCTCGCTGACGCGATATGTGCCCGTCGGATGGGCGATCGGTCTGAGCGCTCTGATTTTCGCCATGGCGCACCTCAGCCTTTCGGAAGTTCTTCCCCTCACGGTTTTAGGCTCAGTGCTAGGGTTTGTCTACACGCGATCGCGCAGCTTGTTGGCTCCTATTCTGCTCCATAGTCTCTGGAATAGCGTCACGATGCTGGGCTTGTTCTTGCTGGGTAGCGGTGTGAAGTGAAGGGAAACAGAACAAGGTAGAATGCAGAAGCATACGGGTTGAAATATCCCGGTTAAAGTATCTCGGTTAAAGTATCTCGGTTAAAACAGCGCTATGACGATCGCCTATCCCACTGCTCCTGAACTCTCTGCCGATGATTACATTGTGGTGGGTCTGGCGACCTGCTTCGTTAAGGGTGATGGTGAAGTGCATCAAGTCAAGGTCATAGAGCCGATTCCCTCTGCGGCACTAGAGGCGATCGTCCAAGGTATCACCACTTCTTACGAGTGTGCTTATGGCACGACGCTGGGCGCAATTTTGCAGGGCGAAACGGCTCAGATGCCGCCCGACTTTCCGTCCGAAACTCAGTTTTGCGATGAGTTCGCTTTTCGAGCGATCGCGGCTGCCCGCACCTACAAGACTCGTCCGATCGCCACAACCCATATTCCTCTGGGCACCACAAAAACAGACCTGAACTTCTCCACCGATCGCAAGCGGGTTTTGAACTCTGAGCGCATCATCAAGACTGAGGATAACGTCAAGCAACACGCCTACACTCACCAAAACCTCTAGCCTTAAAAAAGCTACAACCTATGCTGAAACTTTAGGGTAGTGCCCGGAGTCGAGCGGCGATCGTTCAGTGGTATCTCGAAGAGTTGGGTCTGTCCTACGAATTTGTCAAGTTAAATATGCAGGCAGCGGAGTATCGCTAGTCTGACTATCTTGCCATTTCACAGTTGCCGATGTGGCGGTTGGCTCGACTCTGGCATACATCTCCATGATGCTGAAGATCAACTTTGAGGGGTATGGGGCAATCGCTGCCTACGTGAAAAAATTGTCGATCGTTCGGCTTTTCAAAAGACGATCGGCGCGGAATTTAAGTGAAGAGGTCAGGAGCTTGCTACTAGCTCCAGTACTTCCAGCTCAATACAAGCATAGCCTCCTGCTCTCGTTCTTGCAGTCGATAGCGGCTCACCATCGCTTACTTTCCGCAACTGCGCCACGCTAAAAGAAACACTCACCTTCTGCAAACGACGAATGTGCAGCAGGTTAACGTTTTCACCCGTGCTGCTTGGGGCATCGTTGTACAGCTTTGGTGTTGCTGAATCTAGGTCATAAATTGCCGAACCGCCCACCCTTCGGGAAGCAAGCTACACCCTAGCCCTCTCCTTTTGGGAGAGGGGACAAGACTTCTAGCTCTCTTCTCCATAGGAAGAAGCGTTGGGGATGAGGGCAAATCATACCTGTATTCAGCAACGCCGCAATAGGCTTGAGCATTTTTACATCTCCCCCCCTCATGACAAAACAGGCTAGGCATTTCACCTGTCCTGCTTGAGCAGATTTGAGGTCTCTACAAGATTGCGCTAATTCGATCGTCTATCCCTACAACTTAGTGCCGCACTCTGGACAGAACTTGTGATCTGGCGCATTTTCTGAGCTGCAATTGCTGCAAACCACCGTTTCAAGCTGCTGCCCATGGGTTAACTCAGGAGGCTTAGGCAGGCCTACCATTTGGGCATTGCTCTTGCCCGGAACCACCATGGGGTAACAGTTCTCGTCTCGCTTGACGCGGACATCCATCAGCACTGGACCGTCATGTGCCAGCATGGTGGCGATCGCCTCTTGGAGCTGTTCCCGGCTACGAACCACCATGCCCTTCACGCCAAAGGCTTGAGCCAACAGCTCAAAGTTGGGCATTCCGGGCTGCATATCAGACGACGAGTAGCGTTCTCCATAAAACGCCTGCTGCCATTGACGCACCATCCCCTGCCAGCCGTTGTTAATAATCACCGTTTTGACGGCAATGCCATATTGCGCCAGCGTTCCCAACTCCTGACAGTTCATCTGAAAGCTAGAGTCGCCGCTAATGCAGATCACTTGCTCATCAGGAACCGCCACCTTCGCGCCCAGAGCCGCAGGCATACCGTAGCCCATGGTGCCTAGACCTGCGCTAGAGATCCAGCGACGGGGACCATTTTTGAGAAATTGCGCTGCCCACATTTGATGCTGTCCTACATCCGTGGTGTAGAAGGCGTGAGGAGCTTGACGACCCACCTCAGAAATGACTTCCTGGGGAGAAAGCTCGTCTGGGTAAATCGGCGCAACCATGGGGTAATCGTGTTTCCAGCGATCGATCCGCTTTAGCCATCCCTGCGTCTGCTCTGGGTCAGTTACCTTATGATTTTCTCGATCGCGCTTCAGCATTTCGATCAGCACCTGCCGCACGTCACCGACGATCGGTACGTCAGGAATACGGTTTTTGCCCACTTCAGCCGGGTCAATGTCAATGTGAATCACTTTGGCATGGGCGGCAAATTCATCTAGCTTGCCCGTAACGCGATCGTCAAACCTTGCCCCTACCGCAATCAATAGATCGCACTCAGTGACGGCAAAATTGGCGTATGCCGTACCGTGCATTCCCAACATACCGACGGAGAGAGAGTGATGCTCATCGAATGCGCCGATTCCCATCAGCGTGGTGGTGACAGGAATTTGGTAGCGCTCTGCCAAGTCTTTAATTTCGGCGTGAGCATCGGCAGAAATAGCGCCGCCACCCACGTATAGCAGTGGACGCTGTGCCTGACGGATCAGCTTGAGCGCTTGCACCAACTGCCGAGGATTCCCCTTCACTGTCGGTCGATATCCAGGGAGCTTCACGGTTCCTGGCTCGACGGGCACATAGTCAAACTCTTCCAAGCCCACGTCTTTAGGGATGTCGATCAGTACGGGACCAGGACGACCCGATCGGGCAATATGAAACGCCTCTGCAACGATTCGCGCCATGTCTGCCGGGTTGCGCACCACGTAGGAATGCTTGACGATCGGTAAGGTAATGCCATAGATATCGGTTTCCTGGAAGGCATCGCTGCCGATCGCTGCACGGGGCACTTGTCCTGTAATCACCACCATCGGGATCGAGTCCATTTGGGCAGTGGCGATGCCCGTCACCAGATTAGTAGCTCCAGGTCCAGAGGTGGCAAAACAAACCCCAACCTTGCCCGTGGCACGCGCATAGCCGTCTGCCGCGTGAGCCGCTCCCTGCTCATGACGTGCCAAGATATGCATGACGTGCCCTGCCGATTCTGAGCGATAGATTTCATCATAAATCGGCAGAATGGCTCCGCCGGGATAGCCAAAAATGTGCTTTACCCCCTGCCGCCGCAAGCTATCCATTAAAGCAAAGGCACCCGTTGCCCGAATGGAAGTTACAGTATGGATAAGTGAGCCATTCTGAAGGGGTGAGCCATTTTGAGTCAGCGCATGAGCGGGCGCAGGAAAGACTTTACGCATAAGAGTACGCAGAGGTGAAAAGTATGCAGGGAGGTAAAATTTGTATCTATTTGCACAAATACTTTAATACTCCAGTCTAGTGCTGAAGCAATCGTTCTGTCTAGAATGTAGCGATCGCCACCCCTTCCTAGAGACCGAGCGCGATCGCTCCAAACTCAGCTCAGGGAAGACTTTTGGTAGCCTATTCTATAAGCTGTTGCGCTATGCTCCATGTCAGGGCTTCATCACAGCTACGGATTTCTCCAAGAGCATTTCTTTCAGGTCAGGGATCTTAATGCTTTCTGTCTCCCCATCTCTTCATTCCTACCTGTAGCATTGAGTAACTGGCTGTAGAGAAGCTGGTTGTTGAGTAACCGGTTGTTGAGTAACTGGTTGCAGACCCAGCGACTCACCTCAGCAACTTACCTCGATGTCTTCACTAGATACCTTCATTACTAGAATTAAATGAGTGATCTGGAGCGCTACTACATAGTTTTAGGATTAGAGCCGGGTGCTTCTCTAGAGGAAGTTAATCAGGCCTATCGAGACTTGGCGTTTATTTGGCATCCCGATCGTATGCCTAAAGACAACGTGCGGTTGCAGGAAAAAGCTCAGGAGAAGCTCAAAGATTTAAATGAAGCGCGGGAGAAGTTGCGATCGCACCGTGGCACCAAAGCAGCGCCTCAATCTCGGTCTGCCGCAAAACCTCCTGTTGCCAAGCCTCCCGCATCCAGTCAATCTAATTCGCGCTCTAGCTCACAGGCTCATAATTCGTATTCCTACAATTCTCAGTCTTCGCACTCCTACAATTCTCAGGCTAATAATTCACAGGCTAATAATTCACAGGCTAATAATTCTCAGACTAATAATTCACAGGCCAATAATTCACAGGCTTCACAGGCTAATAATTCTCAGGCTAATAATTCACAGACCAATAACTCACAGGCTTCGCAGGCGCACAACCCACAGGCGCACAGTTCGCCTCATACCGTGCCGCCGCGCTATCACTACTATCAGCCTTCCCAGCAATCTGCCTACACTTATCCTTCCGCCTCCGCTCAGTCGGGGCAATCTCAAAGACCTTATGAATCGCAGCGCCCCCCGTCTGCCAAAAAATCTCCCTCAGATTTGACGGGTGCTAACCTCAGCGGCGTTGACCTACGCGAAAAAGATTTGTCGGGTCGGAATCTTAGTCAGGCAAACCTCAGCGGAGCAAACCTCAGCGACGCTTTTTTGCACAGGGTCAACTTGTCTGAAGCCAATTTGTCTAACGCCAACTTGTTTCGAGCCAACCTGCTGCAAGCCAACTTGACTCAGGTAAACCTTCAAGGCGCGAACCTCATTGGGGCAGATCTAAGCGGAGCCGACCTAAGCGGAGCCAACCTCAAGGGAGCCAAAATTGCGGTGGGCGATCGCCTCATGGTAAAACTCACAGGCACCATTCTTGTAGGTGCAACGATGCCGGATGGTACGGTTCATAGTTAGATTTTAGATTTTAGATTTTGGATTCAATCCAAAATCTAAAATCGATTCATCGCTCATGCTGCTGAGGCAAACTGTGCTGCTAGAACC
>CASBQM010000239.1 GCA_949127645.1 Synechococcales cyanobacterium PMM_0036 | reverse complement strand
CACCAGCATGCCGATCGCGATCCTGATGAACAGCCTGCGCGTCGGCGTGATCGGCATCACCGTCGAACACTGGGGCGAGGTGACGACCGTGAACGGTCAGCTGGTCACATTCAGATGGACGTTCCACTTCGAGCGCTCGGGCGAGATCATCACCTCAGAGTCCACACTACGGTTCCGCGAGCGAGACGAGATTGAGTTGTCACTGCGGACGGCAGGTTTCGGATTGCTCGAGGTTCGTGATGCCCCTGATCGACCAGGCCTCGAGTTCGTCTTCGTCGCCGAGCACCCAATCTGAGACCACCGTCGACCGTGCAGAGCGACGCTCCTATGTTTGTCAAGGTGCTTGTTGCCGGTGTTTCGGGCAGGCCAGTGATGGGCCACTCGGGTGAGGGCAGGCTCTTATCAGGCCACGTGTCCGGCGGTGGTGTGCGGTGACGGGACGGCATGTCGATCGAAGGACAACCCGGGGGTGTCAGGCAGTTATTGGGCCAGTCCCGTCATCGCGTTCTTGGTTAGCGCGGTAGCGCTTTGAAGATCTCTCGAGCGACGTAACGCTTGAGACAACGGATGATGTAGCGCTTCGATTTGCCCTGGGCCAGACGTCGTTTCATGTAGGCAACGGTGCGTGGTTCGTGTTGACCGAGGCGGGTGATGACGATGCGCCAGATGGCGTTGTTGGCGTGGCGGTCGCCGGCGTAGTTGAGCCGGAACTCGTCGACGGTCAGACCGCTCGTTGCCGGGATCGGAGCGATGCCACACAGCATCGCCCACTTCGCTTCAGACGTGATTCGCCCGACGTTGTCGCCGGCGGTGACCAGCAACACCGCGGCGGTGTCGGCACCGACGCCGTAGACGTTCAACAGTTCCGGTGCGGCAGCTTTGACCAATGGTGTGATCTGTTCATCGATCACAACGAGCTCGGCGTCGAGGCCATGAACCCGGCGAGCCAGGATCACCGCCGCGGTCTTGACACCGTAAAGGGCGACATCACCACCGGGCCGTGGGCGCAGTCGGGCGGCCTCGTTGACCAGCTGTGTTGCGCTCAACGAGCCCAACTTGGCGCGGAGTTCGTCGGGGGCGGTGAACATCAAATGGCGAAGCTGGACAATGGTGCGGATCCGTGTCGAACGCGCCGATCGTTTAGCGACCAACAGAGCACGCAACGCCTCGGCGTGACCGTCGCCCGACTTGGCTTGGCCCTCGCAACGACCCGACAGGGCGCCGCGGGCGGCCTCGACAGCGTCGATCCGATCGGACTTGCCCTGCTTGCGTCGCTTCTGGCGCTCCGGTCGATCGACCTCGATCACGACCACTCCCGACGACGACAAGTGACGAGCAACACCGGCCCCGTACGCACCAGTGCCCTCGATGCCGACTCGTTCGATCGTGCCGAACGCGGACATCCACGACGACAAGCAGCGATGCCCGTCGCCGGTTGTTGGGAACGACTCGACCCCCAACAGACCGCCGTTCATATCGACGACCGCGGCGACGTTCGAATCGCGATGCGTGTCCACCCCACCAACGACGCGACGCGCTGAATCTACGATGACCATCCGGCCACCCCTTTCTAAGTTGAGGGGCAGGCACGCACGTCCCGTGAAGGAGACCAGTGACCGAGCCGCTGTTACTGCAGCAACTCGAGTCGCCCTCCGGAACGGGGCGTGACGAACCCCGAAGTCAGATCAGCCTGCCAGTTCCCAACAGCAACAAACGCGGATGCAAACCAGCACACCCATTCTCACTGGCAGATATGTCGGTGCTCTGGCGCTAGGTGGTGGCGGTTTCGATCTTGGCCGCGTCGGGCAAGGAAGAGTCGGCTAGTCGTCGGATACGGCGAGGCCGCTGCCAGAACGCAATGCAACTACGACGTCGCGCAGCAGCTTCAAGGCTCCAAATCCGATGACGACTCCGATCATTACCGCCATCGCAGAATCGATCCAATCGAGCCTGCCGGTGAAGTAGATGACGGCACCCGAGAGAGCGACACCGCCTGAGGCGACCGCGTCGGAGATGGTGTCGAGGAGCACAGAGCGCATATGCAGGTCCTCGCTCCCAGCGTCAGTACCCAGGATGACGACCGCGATGACCATGCTCGTCATGGCGACGAGACTGACAATCAACACTGACAGTCCGTGGATCTCCGGGGTGTGGGTTATCAAGCGACGAACGCCTCCAACGATGACGAAGGCCGTCACTCCCAGCAGCACAAGACAGTTGATGAGAGCGACGTACGTGGTCGCTTGTGGGTGACCGTGCGGGTGCTTGGCGATCTGAATGGCCATTATTCCGAGCACGATTGCCACCGAGTCGGCGACGTAATCACCACCGGCCGCGAGTACGCCGAGTGAGTGCGAGGCGAGCCCAACGATCAGGAGGCCAGCGATCATGACCACGTTGATGCCAAGCACCAGGCTCAGACGTCTCATTTGGGTCATTCGAGTGGTTCAATCTTCAGATTCTTGAAAAATGACTCGCACCTCCTTGAAGGCGGGTGACTCACGGGCACGACAGGGCCGCAACCTGGTCGGGCGAGGCGGGCTCCAAAAACTTCTCAGTGCAAAACACTTGCGAATCGCCACTACTAGTAACCCAGAAATTGGCGACGGTTGTGCGGTCCGTCGAGGTGGACCAGCACATCAGCGCTTGCTCGGATGAGACATGTCCGGGGAGAAGCAGTGAAGTGGGGGTCGGTGGTGGCGTCGCCACGACGATGCTACGGATGTCACCGATTGAGACCGTCTCGGCCATTGCGAATAGACGTTGACCGCTTGGAGCGAATTGCATGCAGCGCTGTTCCGCCGAGTCAACCGCCGTCGTCGGTGCCGTCGTTGACGATGTTGGTCCCGCCGTCCTGATCTCAACGATTGATGTGGTCGTCTCATCGTGTGCCCGCGTCGCAGTCTCGGAACACGACGCGCCTACGACCCCAGATATCACGATCACAACCAAACCGATCGCCCAATCGGGTGGTCCGATCCGGCCACTCAGGTATCGCCCCAAGGGGCGCATATTGCCCGAACTGGCGGTCGTTGTCCAGCTACCTATCGATCTCTCTTTGTGTCAAGTGGGTCTTTGGGAGCCTTGTTGGGCGCGGT
>CASBQM010000238.1 GCA_949127645.1 Synechococcales cyanobacterium PMM_0036 | reverse complement strand
TTGCTCTACGTTGCCATGACTCGCGCCAAACGGCTCCTGTGGATGTCGGCGGCTCACAAAGCCCCTTTTAGCTGGAGCAACCCCGATAATTTGGATGGGCAATCGCCCTGCCCAGTTTTACCCGCTCTGGTGAAACAGTTCCCTCAATCCATGCGAAAAAAACTGTAGGTTCTCCAGTGCCTCTGAAATCTCCGCTTCCTTTTGTCTGGGCGATTGCGCTAATTACCGTCCTTCTGTTAGGGTTGGCACTGCGATTTTGGCATCTTGACACTAAGCCGCTGTGGCTCGATGAAGTGCTGACAGCATTGTTTACCACAGGGCACCGCTCTGCCGATCTGCCCCTCAACCAATTTTTGTCCTTGAGCGCGATCGACTCTATTTTTGCCTATCAGCCCGGTCTGAGCTGCGCCCAAATTGCCCAGACGGTTGCGACGGAATCCGTGCATCCACCGCTGTTTTTTTGCCTGATCTATCAGTGGTTGGGTTGGCTAAAGCCTGATGCCACACAGCTCATTTGGGCACTGCGGGCACTGCCTGCTCTATTTGGCGTGGGGGCGATCGCCGCACTTTACCACCTCAATCGCCTTGCTTTCTCCCCTGCGGCAGGCTGGATGGGAGCAGCGCTGATGGCGGTTTCGCCTTTTGCGGTTTATCTCTCTCAGGAAGGTCGGCACTATACGCTGCCAATGCTGCTGATTACGCTGGCGTTGGCGGGGCTGCTGCAAATTCAGAAGGATCTGCGGCTGAGTGCAGAGAAAAAGCCTCGCTTGCGTCCAGGAATTTGGCTGGGTTGGGTGGGGCTAAATCTTCTCAGTCTTTATATTCACTACTTTTCTATCCTGGCGATCGTCGCTCAAGTTATAGCGCTGCTAAGCTGGATTTTGTGGCAGAAAGTATCCCTAACGCGTCGCCAATGGGGAGCGATCGTCCTTGCCGTTAGCGGCATCTTTCTGGGGTATTTGCCCTGGCTACCGACCCTAATCAGCCATATCCACCGCCCCGAAACCGATTGGTTGATTCCCTACAATCCCAACTGGCTCGATCGGCTTGCCCCTCTGTATCAAACGCTGGTGGGCTGGACGCTGATGTTTGTCGCCCTTCCCGTCGAGCGCCAGCCTCAGCCGATCGTCATTCTCTCGACTATTCTGACGCTGGCTTTCGTAATTTGGCTGGGTCGGCAGCTCTATCTGGGTTTTCAGCAGCTTCTAGGTTCTCAGCAGCCGTGGAGGTCGGGAAATCCGGCGATCGCTCTGCTCTTGGGCTTCACCCTTTGCGTCATTATCGAGTTCTTGGCGATCGCCTACATTCTGAACAAAGATATTACCGTTGTGCCTCGCTACAACTTTGTCTACTATCCCGGCGTTTGTGCGTTGGCAGGTGCTTGCCTAGTCAAACCTAGCCCTGTCCAATTAGGGCTTGCCTTTCGCAGATCTGGGGCGATCGTCCTACTAGCAGGTCTAGTTAGCAGCCTATTCGTCGTCAACGGCGGGGTATTTCTCAAATCCTATGCACCCGATCGCGTGGCAAAAAATATTGCTGAGCCAGGTTTGCCGATCGCGGTCGTGGTTGCCTATAGCTCCCTTCAAGAAGTGGCGCTGGGGTTAAGCTTTGCGCTGGAGTTGCGGCATATTTATCCACAGCCAGACGCTAGCGTGCAGATTGCATTTATTGACAAAACCCAGGGCTATCCACAGGTTTGGAAAACCTTGGCTGAACTGAGACAGCCTTTGCCCCTGCCGCTTAACCTTTGGGTCATCGCCTCTCCCGGAATGCGAAGCAAAGATTATCCCGATCGCCTGCGAATTTTTGATCCGGCAAATCCCCAGCGCCGAGCGAAAATTTCATGTGCGATCGATTTAAAAGGCTACCATCGCATTGGTTTTCCTTATCAGTTATTTCGATGCTTGCCCAAGTAATTTACTGCCCAAGTAATTTGCTGCACAAGTGATTTGCTTTAGGGCGATTTGCTTTAAGGTGATTTGCTTTAAGGTGATTCGATTCCAGGGGTTAGCTCAAGGCGTTGGCTTCACAAAAATTACCATAGTTCGCATGAACTTCTTGACATTAAGCCTGTTCAGATGCGTAAGAATTTGTTAACCTTGCCTTTCTAAGTGGATAAGTTTTATCGGGAGGCAAAAGATATAGGGGCGATCGTCCTTGAAATCAGCATAAAAATAAATCCAACATAAAAATCTCGGAATCTACGGATCTATAGGCTCGCACTTCTATGGATTCCATAAGAATTAGAGTATTTGTTCGGAAGATTTAACTCAATTCTCAAAATCTAATCTATCCTTGGTTCTAAATGTCTGAGTTTCCTATTTTATCTGTTGCGAGTAAGCAGGTGATTGGCAGGCAGGTGATCTGTGACAGATTCGAGACTGGTCGATCTAATGTTTGAAGTTTGGCTGAAGTCAGTATCGTTGGTTTCAAATCTTGTGGCTTTTAAGGAAAGCTTTGTTCAGGAAAGGTAAATGTAAATATGACACCCACAACTTATTCTCGCTTCATTCGATTTTTACAAGAAGATCTGGCGCTATCGTCCTCTTCTATCTCAATGGCTCTGCGGCATCGAGAGCAAGACCCCGGTCCCCTACCCATGATTCTCTGGCAGTACGGCTTGGTGACGCTAGAACAGCTCGATCGAATTTTCGACTGGTTAGAAACATCTCAACCATAATTTCGCTTTTCACCAGCAGCGTTAATCTATGGTTTGTGAGGTCTGTAGAGGTTTTTCAAAGCTGCTTTTTGGCAGGAGTAAAGCTAGCAGGAGTCGAGCTATGTCGAGCATTCAGCGCCCTGTCGCTTCAGTGCTAACTCAGAGAGATACCCCACAACAAAATAGCCAAGAACAAAATGGTTCAGAACAAAGTCAGCTAGAGCGAAAGCCATTCAATAAATTCTGGATAGAAGAGCGAGTCATCAGACTCGCTCTTCTGTTTTTAAGGGCGTTTCGTACCGATCGCCAATCTCACGCCATCGATCGCCCGCAGCCGATCCATCACTTCAAC
>CASBQM010000237.1 GCA_949127645.1 Synechococcales cyanobacterium PMM_0036 | reverse complement strand
GTGATAGCATCAATACCCCGACGATTCTGAAAATTTGATTTTAAAGGAAAATTTTGACTGTTAAGAATACTCAATTCACTGCTTGTAACCCAAGGAGGGTTACCGATTACTAAAATGTATCCCGAAAGATTTGAAATAAAATCTTTCCAATCCGTGCTAAAAAAGTCAGACTCATATACAGTTAAATTTTCAGAATTTAAATACTCAGATACAGAAAGCTTTGATTCCTTAACATACTCCTGATTTATGTCCCAACCTATAATTTTTGAATTTTCAAATATATTAAGCGCGGCTCGAAGGAAAGCTCCTTTTCCACAGCTTGGCTCCATGATAACTTCTGGCGATATTTGGTGATTTACTTTAAGAGTCCGAACTACTTCTCTTGCAAGATCATCGGGGGTTTGAAAATCACCAAATTGCCATTTCTCCATTGATTTAACCATCTTTATCTATCGAACTCTAAATATTCCTGAGGTACTACCAGCTTGTTGAATGACTCGGCTGTATTGCAATCTCCACTGAAGAGCATTTGATATTGTTAAATATCCTTGATTTGGAGGCGATTCCAGAATTCTATCAGCCAACTGATTTGCACCTACTTCATCAATTGGTAAATTTCTCTCGATTATAAATGCGATAATATCGTCCTTGTTTCCATCTCGATTCAAAATATCTATAATGCCTTTAGTCGTCTGAAAATCTCCTGTCCTGCTCTTATCTACAAAAATAGTATGCAGCATATTTAATCTTCCAGTTCTATTTTCTGACTCATCATACTTATCGTAAACAAAAATCAGAAGATTGTATCCCAAACCAAATACTTTTTGACTTGCTGATCTAAAGGGACAAGAGGATTGTGGTTGCTTTATGCTTGTTACTTTAATGTCAACTTCAAGAGCAGGAAGATCAATACCTGACGCTGAATTTCCTAGTTGATAGCTGTAATTTTGAGCTAAATAGGCTGTGAATTTATGTTCAAGATAAGTTCCGACAGCTTTTCCATCTGTCACACCATAAAGGGTGGGTTCGTCATATATAGACTCTATTTCTGTAAACCTAGCTGCTTCAGCACACAAGTTTTCTATGGTCAGTATTGGCTGCATTTTTCTCTCAGATTACGCCACTGAAATAGTACATCAGTTTGTAAAGGTGGGAAAGTATAAGTCAAAAGCCTTCACATAGTTCTGGAGTTTGAGCAGTTCTTGGTTTGGAAGAGAGGAGTTGTGTACACCTAACGGCACAGTTGAGCGGCGACAGATAACATTGAACTAAGCACCAATATCTTTCGTTTGTCCGCTCCAACGCAGTGTTGGGCTGCTTGGCTACCACTTTTACACAGACTCTAACAACTTTTCCATAAATATATTGCATGGACTATCGTTGTATCTGTCAATTGGGTAAAAGCCGAGCCTTCTATAAAGTTTGAGTGCTTGTGGTTGCCGCTCCTCGTTTGCAAGATCAAGCCTCACTTGCCGATAACCTGCTTGTCTTGCAAAATCAAAGAGCATTTGAGCCATTTTCCAGCCCCATCCTTGTCCTCGGTACTCTTTGCAGAACCACATACGCTTGAGTTCGCAGATTTCATCATTAAGTTTTCGGATTGCTCCAGTACCTACAATCTGCTCGTTGTCCACGAGTACCAGGAACACACCATGATTGTCGAAATAGTGCGATCGCACATTCTCAATATCGAACATTGAATCATAACGCCTCAAATCTTCTTCAGTCAGAACATCTTGCCAAATCTCTAGACAAACTGTCATGACAACTTGCTTAGCTTGTTCAACTTGATCTTGCTGGATTGGTCTAATCTCAACCACTGGCATTTCTGTACGTGTCAACACTTTGCAGAATTCACCCTAACACCAGCTTAATCTTTTTTGTACCACAAAGAACTTTAAGCCACTGCCCTACCAATAACGAAAAGCAGCCCAACGGTCAAGTTATGCGGCGGCAGACAACCTCGAACTCTCCACCAATAACCTCTGTTCCGTCCGCACCAACGTAGTGTTGGGCTGCGGGTAAAGGTCGAAGGTTAGGTTCGCTTGATTTGAGGGAACTATTTTCAATGTAAGGATTTAAATTCTTAATCTCACGGTAAACTCTAGGGTGTGTAAGGTATGGGCACTGACTCATCAGATAACCTAGCTAGGCTGTACAGCGAGTTGCTGGTACTTCTTAAGCAGGAGGAAGAGGTTCGCAAAGAGACAGAGAAAAGATTAGCGAAAGCAAAAACCTCTGTAGACCCTCGCAAAGAGTTTAATAACTGGTTACAGACAAATGCTGGTCAAACATGGAAGCAAAAGCAGTTCAAATATCAAGCTAGCAAATGTGCTGCTTGTGGCGACTCTCTTAGGTTTACAGATGCTGTTGTGCATCATATTCGCCCTCTAAAAGATTTCGGGTCTGCTGCTAACAAACCTGAAAACTTTAAGTTGTTACACCCTGGCTGCAACCTCGAAATCGGAACAAAAATCATTGATTTCTCATAACTATGGAGAGCTGCTCAAATATGGCTGACAAACAACTTATTCAACAAGTTGCTAATGAGTTTGGGTGGACGCAAGCAAATGTACAAAGGGCGATCGCTGCCTCTCAGGATGCAGTAACCACAAGAGATGCAGTAATTTTGTGTATGCTCCGGTATGCTGGTTCAGACCTTAAGAGACTTAACTATGAGGGAGGTGCGCAGAAAAGAGTCAGCAATCAACAAAAAGAAACGATTCGGAGTCTTGTCGAGCAGCTAACTAATGTTCAGAATTTCTACGCTGCTAAGATCGTGCCCATTTTGAAGGCTACAATTGATGCACAGGCTGCGTATATAGCAGACCTTCTAAAGCAGGCTTCTGGGAAAAACCAGGGAGGTGGGAATGGGTAGTGGTACTGAAAAAGTAACAAAACTTCATTTACAGGCTTTTGGGCTTTCTGACTATACAGTCAAACAGCTTGTAAAAGGGCTAGTTGCTGCATCAACTAATAGTCGCTTGAAAGAGTACTTGGCATCTGACATCAAAGTCTCTGTTGAAAAGAGATTGGCAAATCCTAAAGTTCAAGCTGAGAATAAGGTAAAACTTCAAAGGGTTTTAACCTGGCTAAAGGGTGAATCGAATGTCATCCCGGTTGACTTTCTTAAGGGGCTGACCCCTGAGAAGAAAATAGAAGTACTTTATGCTCGTATTCAGGAGTTAGAAACGCAAGAACAGACCCTTACAGAAGAAACAGAGCGACTTCTGGCACAAGCTCGACGCATGGTAGCAAGCAAGTAAAATTTAATACAAACTGTTGATGTGCGGGTGCTTCGGCAAGCAAAATTGCTGGAGTGCCCATTTTAACTTTTGCCTCAAAATGTTGAAGACTCACAAGTAGTCTCAAAGCCACAGCCCTGACCAGAGACTCAAGCAGTCCAACGATTGCATTCAGCGGCGGCTGACAACTTTGGCAATGCACCAGGATCTCTCAAAAGTCCGCTGCAATGCACTTGTTATACGGCTGTTAACTGGTTAGGGCTTGAAGTATCAACACTGGCTTCTATTACTGCAAAGACACGCTCAACAAGACTTTGTTCTTCGCCAACGGGAGCTACGTAGCTTAAAGCTTCTTCAACAGCTTCACGCCCTAAACTTCGATAGATGACCCAAGCAGCAAGATATTGGGATGAAAGACAACCGCCAGCCGTCGCAATATTGCCTTTTGCCATAAAGGATTGATCGATGACTTGGGCACCAGATTCAATTAGCCACGGGCGAGTCACTAAATCGGTGCAAATAGGAGTATTTTCGACCAGTCCGAGTTGTTTCATAATCAGTGCGCCTGAACATTGTGAACCAATCAGTTGACGTGACGGATCGAGTTGAAACCCCGACATCAACTTCTCTTCTTGAATCACGGCTCGGGTGAGTTTGCCACTCCCGAACAAAACAGCGTCCGCTTGGTTTACAAACGAGAATGGCTGCTGTGTATGAACTGTTACTCCATTCATTGATGTTACCCTGTCGCTTGGCGCAACGATTTCAGCCTTCCAACCTTCGCGTTTTACCCGATTTAAAATATGTAGGGCAACAAACGAATCGATTTCATTGAAGCCCTCGAATGTGACAATTGCAATTTTCATTGAATCTTCCTCCAGCAACGTCTAACAATCTACCCAACCTCATCATTACTCACAGATTGAACCCGATTGAACCTTGAAAACTTGACCAGTCTCTCGGTGCGCCGCCATACCCCCTTAAACGAAGCCGTATAACGACCAAGATAAGCGGCGGCAGATGACCTTGGCATCGCCACCAAGATCTCTCCACCGCCCGCTTCATCGACTTGTTATGCGGCTTTGTCTGTTAGCTGAAACTTGTGTTTTTCTTGTTGAGATCCTCATAGCTGCGCCGTGTATTCCATAAGTAGTTGCACATCATACATCTGTGAAAAATCTATTCCTGGATTGGTGGCAGGATCTATGGTGAGGACAAAAGGCTGATCTCCACCAATCCCGGTCAAGGCATTCAAGGGCAGAGCAACTCCGCCGTTACTCCCACTTAAAAAATCACCATTCGATAATGCAATGCCATTCTCTAGGTTGATGGTTGCTGCAATGCCGTCTGTTGCAGCAGTTAGAGTCACAGAAATTGGGAATTGTTGAACACCGCTCAGAATGAGTGCAAGGAAAGTGATAGTACGTGTTTTCTCAATGGAATTGCCAGCCGCTGAAGTAGGCTGAAAGGCTATTGTCAGGATGCCGCCGTCAGCTTTGAACGTTCTGATCGCGCCGGGGTTTTGCTTCTTTCCAGAGATTAAGAGTGACTTCTTCAGGGTTGCAGGGAGTTGTGCTTGATGGGTTGTGTCTAATGTCGCTGAATAGCTTGCACGCATATCAAAGGTGATCAGTACGTCGGTTAGTTTCTCAAGACTTTGAACCTGCCCAAGCCGTGAGAGGCTCAATTCCCATGTCGTCTCGATGCCACTGCCTTCAAACGGAAGCAGGGTTTCGTCGGGGAGATCGTAGACTAACATGTCGTCTCGTAGATTGAACTCAGAGAGCGGCAGTGCATCTGGATAGCGCAGCAAGCGGTTCATAGTGCCGTCTTTGTGAGAGACCGCTGAGAAACCTTGATTGCTCAACATGCCTTTGTGAGGCATTACTTCGTCACTGTAAGACAAGCCCAAACTAACATTACGCAGACGATAGCCATAAACACCCGGATACACGAGGCGTAGCAGGGTTTCTGATGTGGAGAACCGACAAGCACCATATTTTTTGAGCTGTCCGTAGGCGATCGGGAAGTCCCGGACAAGGCTGAAGGTTTGCTTGACTGGTATGGTTTGCGAAAGCCCTGAAATTCGGCTTGCTTCTAGTTCAGCAAGGTGTAGTTGAAGGGTATCTGCGCCTGTGATACCGCGCAGTTGCCTAGGAAAATAGTCGAAGGAGACAATGCGAATGTCCTTATCGACTTCAAATGACAGCGATCGCTCAGCAAACCAAGCTGTTCGTCCGCCCAGATCGAGATAGCGGCGCATCAGCCGATTGGCGAAACTCGAGATCTGTTGCCAGAAGGCTTTGCTCAGAAAGCGATAGTCGTAAAAGGCAAGAAGTTTCTGACCAAAGTTGTAGTCGGATTGGGCAATGTTTTTTTGTAGATTGGCAATATTGACTTCCCGTTGTTTGAGCTGCACCATTTTTTCGGCGGCAGGAAGAGCGACTTCTTTCAAAGTTTTTAATTCGCCGTCTCGTTTGCTGGCAGCTTCTGCGAGGCTCTGCATGGAGGTGTAACCCGCATAGACAAAGGCACCGTAGCCTGCCATGAATGCCATGCTGCCTGTGAGTCCTGCTGCGGCTGCACTCGTGCCGCCTTTTGAAGAGATGACTTTGTAGACAGCAGCATAGTTAATCTCTCCCCCTGCGGCTTCGCCCTCACTGCTCATGGAGCCAAGCGCACTGGTAGCGAGTCCCGATGCCGCATCTTTCATGCCGCTGACGAAATCGCCAAGCTGAGAGAAGAAGCTCTCGGAATCGGCAATTTCCTTTTTTTTGGCTTCAATTTGGGCTTTGACGGCTCCCACTTGCTTTTGGGCTTCACCCACAGTAAATTGGGCGAGTTGAACTTGCTCCTCGGCAATTTGAATGGCATAGGCAGCTTTTTCAACGAGCGATCGCGCAGTCATTTCATTGACGATCGATTGCTCGTATTTCTCTATGTAGTTGAGGTAATCGGTTTGCGCGGTTTTGGCAGAGGTCGCAAAGCGCTCTGCGGCTTCTCTCAGAACTCGATAGCGAACAGGGGGCACATAGTCTTTGGTGAAGCCGTAATAGTTGAGTCCAGTTTTAATTTGCTCAAATCCGATCCAAGCGCGGTTAATTTGGGTGGTGAGAGCAGGATTTTGTTGGAGTCTCCCAAACTGTAGCAGCCCATCGAAGGCTCCCCAGTTGGGCGCGATGCCTGGATTTTCGCCGTGGAGAAATAGAACGCCTTTGTACAGTTCTCTAGCGCGTGCAATGTTCTGCGGCAAGTTAGTGCGGTAAAGCATGTCTGCCCATTCAAGTAGAATACTGCCGAGCTTGAGGCGGAAGAATGCTTTTTCGAAGGTATTAGCTGGAAATAAAGAAATTGCCCCTGTCTTAACTTTGTCTTGCAGATCCCGTGATGTATCGGTGGCGTAGGGTAATGAACCATCGTCGTCCGCTC
>CASBQM010000236.1 GCA_949127645.1 Synechococcales cyanobacterium PMM_0036 | reverse complement strand
ATCAACTGAGACGATCGGGGCGGTGGCATCCACAGTGAGTTCCTGGGTGGTTGCCTCAGTGCCGATGTTTCCGGCTGCGTCAGTGGCAACCGCAGTGACATCATACTTGCCATCTGCCAAGGCAGGGGCGATCGCGTTATCTGCCAGAGTCCAGGTGCCATCCCCATTATTGGTGGCGGTGTAGGTCAGACCATTGACGGTGACTTTGACGATCGCGGTGGGGTCATCGACGGTACCCGTGAGCTTAGGCGTGCTGTCGTTAGTAACTAGAGGATCAACTGAGACAGTTGGAGCCTTAGTATCAACCGTCAGAGTGACCGTGTTATCAGGATCGGCTCCATCGGTATTTGGGTTGCCCGCCGCATCGGAGAACTTGCTGCTATCAACACTGATTACTCCATTGGTGTTGCTGCCTGCGGTGGGGGTGAAGGTAGCAGTGTAAGTGGTGCCGCTGCCTATGAAACCGCTCAGGGTGCCGCCGGAAACGGTGATGTCGGATGCAATAAAGTCGGTCGAAGCTTCTGAGAGCGTGAAGGTAAGGGTAGCGGTATCGCCTGCTTTGAGGGCTATTTTGTTACTGGTGACGGCGATCGTTGGAGTCAACGTATCAACCGTCAAACTCACCGTATTGTCCGCATCTGCTCCATCCGCATTCTGGTTGCCAGCGGTATCCGAGAACTTGTTGCTAGCAACACTGATTACTCCATTAGTATTGCTGCCTGCGTTGGGAGTGAAAGTCGCGGTGTAAGTCGTACCGCTACCTGTGAAGCCACTGAGGGTGCCACCGGAAACCACGATATCACTGGCGGTAAAGTCGGTCGAAGCTTCCGAGAGGGTGAAGGTCAGGATAGCGGTATCGCCTGCTTTGAGGGCTGTCTTGTTGCTGGTGATGGCGATCGTCGGGGTGATGGTATCGATCGTGAGTTCTTTGACTGTAGACTCAGTGCCGATGTTGCCCGCTGGGTCAGTGGCAACCGCAGTGACATCGTACTGACCATCTGCCAAAGCAGTTGCGATGGTGTTATCAGCTAGTGTCCAGGTACCATTGCCATTATTGGTAGCGGTGTAAGTTTGACCGTTGACGGTTACCTTCACGACAGCAGTAGAATCATCCACTGTTCCCGTGAGCTGAGGTCTATTGTCTTTGGTGATCAGAGGATTAACTGAGACCACTGGGGCTATTACATCAGGTGCGGCGATCGTTGTTGTATCTGTAGCAGTGTTTGCCCCAGGATTGCCAGCTTTATCTGTTAGTCCTTCTGGCTGTGTGACTGTGACTGTGTCAGCAAAGGAATTGCCTACTGCCCCAGTCGCGGTCAAGCCTGTCACCGTATAGGTAACACTGGCTCCAGCGTCAAGGTTGACCTTGACATTCATGTTGCCAGTGCCAGTTTGATCACCCGCGGTGCGGAAAGAAACGCCCGTTGCTGCGGCAGCCGTCCACGAGGCTGTACCGCTGTAGTTTGGGTTACTGAAGGTATCCGCGATCGAGATCCCATACACATTAAATGCCGAGCTATTCGTTACCGTAATGGTGTAGGTAATCGAGCTACCTTGCGCCGCTATAGTGTTGGAGTCAGTGATGGTAACGCTCAAGTCTACGTCTGTTGTAGGCGTTGGGAGCGATGCCATGTCGTTAATAGCGGCACCGCTTAGAGCAGCGACTAGTGTTCTACTGCCGTTAGTCAGGTTGACACTGTATAGACTTGTTCCACTAGCACTATAGAGTATGCCATCAGGACCGAAAGCAAGACCGGGTGAACTTCCCCCCATTGCCCCTAAAAGCGTACCACTTGAGGGCGTTGACCCTGCAAAGGTGACTTTATAGAGACTTGCTGTCCCAGCGATATAGAGAACATCGGGAGCTGTTGGATCAAATGCCATGTCTCCGCCGTTACCTGTTGGAATACCTGTTAGGGTAGTAGTAGATGTAACGGTTCCTGCTGGGAGCGTATTACCTGTCCCTAGTGCTGTACCCGTACTAACGGTGTAAAGGACGTTGTCAGTCATGGCATAAAGCTGACCGTTGGCACGAAATGCCATGCGCACCGCGCCACCCAAAGTCCCCCCCGATATTGCCGCCAGGTCTGTTGCTACCCCAGTAATCGGGTTCCAACTCCCAATCCGGTTATTACCGCTAATACCAAGGTAATAGAGTACATTGCTGGGGGAGAGTGGATCTCTGGCGTTTGCCTGGGTGCTAAACGCCAATGCGTCGCTGATTGTGGCACCCGTAAGAGGATTAGTAGGCGTAGATCTAGTGCCTGTTACAGTGCTGGTGATATCAACAGTACTGCCCGAGATTGTGTAAACCAAGTTGGGCAGGGCATCAGGGGCAAAGACGTGAGCATAGCTAGCGATCGCCTCTTCTCCAAATGCCAAGGAAGATTTTACTCTTCCTGTCCGCATTTCAAGTTCCCAATTGCCGCCCAGAGCTGCACTACCTGTGAGCGTTGTGGAAGCGGCGATCGCCATTCCAGTTAATTCACTGAACTTCTGAACAAAAGCTCTGCCAACCTCTCCCAGCGCGACTTTGCAGCCATAGATCAGCAGTTCTGCATTGTTGGCTAGCGCTGACCATTCCTTTAGTAAATCGGCAGCGTGGATAAGTGCCTGTGTGTTCAGCTCAGTCGTGCCTAAATGAAGCGCTCCAGGCACACCATGAGAGATGATGTGAATACTTTCAACGTTTCTGAAACTTCTGATGACGCGAGTAATCTGACTGATTCCTTCTTGTTCTGGATCAAGCAGAATAATTTTAGAATTATCACTTACGCCACCGACTAGGATAGAAAGATCTTCAATAGCTGAATCGATGAAGACAAGGTTAGAGGGATTTTGAAAAGACATAGTGGGGATGCTCACAAGTAATAGAGGGAAAATAGAGGGAGGGGAAATTATCACAAAAAAGCTGTGAACAGACTGCTTCTATGCTTGGCATTTCAAACAGGTTGAAAACCAAAGAAGAAGCAATTTGTTCGGGATGAAAGCTCTAGATAAAAGATGAGCTAACAGTCAGAAATAAAAAACATGACCTGAGATTGATGGTTTAAGCAACTCCACCAATCTGCCTGAGGAGAACATCTAGCCATATTTTTTGAGAAACAGCAACTGTTGCACCAGTTAGCGTGTTAACTCTCTATATGAATAGCTGATCTATCTCATGAGCTGCGATGCTCTATGCAGAATGAAGACTTGGGGGCGAGGGGAGGGGATGTGAAGTCACGTGAGAATTAGATAGCCAATGTCTTTTGGAAAGGTATATTAAATTCAGCTTTCCCAAAAAAAATTGAATTTTATCAATCTTGTGACCTGACATTCAAAAAATAAATATGTGAGAGCAGCATTCGCTTGAGGGGGCTGAAACAAGTTCTATGTGACCTTGCAGCTTTCCGCTCCACATTCGTAAAAGCTAATGAGAGAATGTGCTGGTTGACT
>CASBQM010000235.1 GCA_949127645.1 Synechococcales cyanobacterium PMM_0036 | reverse complement strand
ATGTTATTTTTAGATGTTGGGGTACCGTTATTGGGTAAGCTCGGTATGCTAGCTCCGGGGAAGTTGTTGACGTAAAGCTGGGGGCTTTGGGGATTTGTTCCGAGCGGGTTTCCCCCGTTTATCGTGTTGGCAGACACAGGTGTATTCGTACTGGGAAGCACGGCGATATTTTTCCCATCGACAAAGAATCCCAATACATCGTTAAAGGGAGAATTTGCGAAGTTTGGGTACTCTGTAGAGGCGAAGGCGTACTTGAAGTTCATGTTGTTGGTTCCTGGTGCTAAAGTAAAATTAAATTGGAGTTCCGAGGCGTCGTATGTAGAAGTGAAACCTTGTAGCAAGGCGCTCAGTTGGGGATCTCCTGGGGTGCCGTTATTCGTACTCGGTATGTTGGAGGTGCTGCTGGGATTGGCGGCATCGGCTGCTTTCCCCGTAGTTAGCAGAATGCCGGAGTCTATACCTAGCCCTGCAGCAATTCCGTTGGAGAAGATTCCTGCTGCTTGCGGTGCCCCGGTGTAGGTAGCGCCAGATATGGTAACTCCACTGCCCGATATGGTGTTGGCTAGGGTATTGGCATCGCCTGTTGGGGTAACTTGGAGCAGGGATGCTGCATTAGCTCTACTCGATGTTCCGACAACTCCTGCTGCTAGGGCGGTTAAGCCTGCTACCACAACCATTTGATACTTTATCGTACTGACCATAAAGTTGACTCCTCTCCCTATCCGCGTTTTATGTTTACTTAGGTAAACATACCGGATTAGACTGATTTTTCAATGTAGTATCAGTTCGTGGCAATATTAATGCTGACTGAGAAAAGCATAATGCTCGTAATCTGCCAATCTCCTTAGATAAGCATAATTACCATCTGGACGAAATAAGGCACCAAGGCTAAGGGCAATCAGTTTTTGATAAATACTTGTAGTAGGAACCGGAATGGGAAATTTCCGACTAACAGCCCTACCATATACTGGGTCTAAAAGTCTATTTCTCTGGTGCAAATCATAAAACTTTTTGATTAGCTGAACCTGATACATGCAATCATCAATGACCTTTTGCTGCTGTTTACGCTGCCAAAAACCGCTGTTTGAGGAGCTAGTTGCTGATTGACTTTTACCCAAATTAGCTTGAGCCAATCCTTCTAAGGAATACTCAAATACTATAGGATATTGTTTCATTATATTTCTATTTAAATGTTTAAAAACATATTCAGCTTCTGTAGAAAGTTGTGAACTAATAACTTCTCCAACAATTTCGCGCAGTAAATCGTAATCTGTTTCCAGCCTAATGGCATATAATTGACAAAGTTTATCGTCAAAAATGAGACTATTAAATCCGATAATTTTTTCAGCTTTGTCAACTAATTCCTGAAAGGCTTCTAACTGATCGTTGGTAAAAGCTGCTAATCTTTTACCAGGCAATTTCCAACTTGCCCAAGTGCCAATTACAGCTATGCCTATATTTTCATAATTGTGCCACTCAGCCCAAGATTCCAAATCTGACTCACGAAAGCCAGATTCTAGAGGAATGCGTTTAATAGGTTCACACTTGTAAATTAGTTGGCGCATTTGCGTTCAAATTTAATCCAATTCAGGTTTTGTGTACCACTTCATCATTTGCGCGTGCCATTCCCCCGCCTGTTGATTAGACTCAACCCACGTAACGGGAGTATCTTCGTTTAAGTACCAATAATTAGATCTACACTTATAATGAACTCGATAGCCTCGTGGCAAAGTCTTCCAATAGATTGGTTGCCAAGGTTCTAGGACATCCCAAACTTCTGTTCCCGGAATATATTTATCAGGCTCCACAAAGCAATCTATAGCTAGCAGTTTTTCTGCTACTTGTCGAACTGTAGCTACAAACTCTTTTTCCTCCTCTTTTTCAAGGTATGTTCTTGGGTTAAGAGAGGCGGTAGAATTATGGTAGTTCCAATACCGCTCGCAGGTATAAAAGCGATTCCAATCAGGATGAGCGACTGTCTCCCAACGAGCTCCTCCTTGAGACGTTAAACAGTATGTAACTCCTATTTCCCATTTTAAGTGAGCCGAAATTTCAGATAGGGTTAAAGCGACACATGGAATACTGTCTTCGTTATTGACCATATCTGCTAGAATATCTCCATTCTGAAATAAGCGGTAGGCGGTAATTGCCATATCAGAATGAGCGATATAGTAATCATCTGCCACCTCTCTTAGCCAAGGACGATACGTTAAGGCACGCTCCAAAATTAAATATTCTAATTTATTCATTATTCCTCTTTTTTTTTTTTTTTTTTTGGTTTATACCCCAATTATGTTAGCATATAATTTACATTATGGGTATATTCTTGGGTTCTCGGCCTATGGCCTGTCAGGAGGCCCAGCAAGTGACGGTCTGTGAATTTTGTTATTATAGTTATCTTTAATATTCAGAACAGCGTACTTATCTACTAAATCTGGTTTAAGAGCACCATCTCTAGCGTCAATGCAAACTTTACATTTTGCAAGTGAACCAGCACTTAGAGTGGTATTCTTCTTAATGATATTATAGTGCAATGCAGCTTCTTTATCATTAGGAGGATGATCGCAATATAGGGCATCATCTGAAGTACCAGATTTTTGCGGATTATTAAGATCGTATGTGCTTAACATTCTTGCGTCTCTTTCATTTTTCAATCGAATAAAAGCCTCGTTGAGGTTGCTATATAGATAGCCTCCAAAGTACCATGGGTTTGTTGAATTTGGGTAATTGCTAGGGTATTTTAATTTATCCCAACGACTATATAGAGGGAATGTATTTTCGCACGTCGGCGGTTCTGGTTTTTTCTTTGGTTTACACTTATTAGGATCAGGTGGAAGGTTCTTCTGTTCGTTTGTGGTTAATGGGGGAGAAAAAAGTGTTACAGCAAGTGTTACAGCAGCAGCTATAACGGCTAGCGGAATCAGCAACGGGAGAACAGGAGGGGGAACAGGAGGTAGAGGTATAGGTGTGATTGGCAAAACAGTAAAATTTCCTGTAGGATCTATGGCATTGACAGGCGAATTGTCAACATACCTGTACAAATTGGCATCCCCACCACCAAACCCTAGAGGGTCTTCACTCAAAAACCTACCTATCCCGGCATCATAATACCGTGCCCGATAGTAATACTGTCCCGTCTCCTTATCAAACTCCTGCCCGGTATAGCCAAAGCGGAAGTTAACCGCTGGATTAGTCTGACTGGTGACATTGCCAAAACTGTCGTACTGAATGTGGTTAGCAACAGCGCCAGTCGAATCAATCAAGTCCCGCACCGTGCCCTCGTTATCCGTCAGAGCCCACAGCACCTGTCCCGAAGCATTCTCGTCTGCTATAACTTGGTTAACCTGTGGCCCGTACAGATAGCGATGAGTCTGAGTCCCATTACCATCAAACGTCAGGGCAATGTTACTACCATCATAGACCATACGCTCTACTTGCGTTCCCGCACTGCTAGTTACCGTCTTAGCAATACGACGGTCATTGACATCGTAAGTATAATCGCTCGTATCAATGACATTGCCTAAAGCATCCTTATCCACCACTCGCGTCAGGCGGTTGCGATAATCCCAAGTGTAGGAGGTAACTTTCCCCGTAGCAAGTTCTGTACGTTTGGTACGATTGCCTTCGTTGTCATAAGTGTAGGAGTACTTGCCATCATTGAGCTGTTGGTTATCGGAACCAGTATTATAGCCAGAATTAGTCCTGTTGCCGTTGTTATCGTAGCTGTAAGACTCGTTGGGTTGGTAGCTGTTGTTGGCTCCGGTCAGTTGGTTGCTATTGTCATAAGTATAATTGCTAGTACCGTCGGGGGAGGTAGCTTGAGTGATGCGATCGACATTATCGTAAGTCCAGGTATAGTTCGCTAAAGTTGTAGTACCCCGGCTGTGGGTTAAATTGGTCAGCCGTCTTACCGGTGAGTAGGTGTAGCTGCTACCAGCAACCAACTGAGTCCCTGCAAAATCAGCATAGCGAGTTAGCCCCGTCATCTGACTAACAGCGTCGTAAGTCATGTCCACCCGCTTAGAGTTCACACCATTACCGCTTTGGGTAATTTGGGTAACGTGAGCTAGCGGGTCGTATGTATAGGCTTCCGTACCCTTGAGCAGACCTGAGATTGTATCGGTAGTAGTTAGGCGATTACCTACATTGTCGTAGGTATAACCTTTCACCACATTAGGTACGCCCGGAGTTCCAGCATTATCAACGGTGGAGAGATTATCGACTGCATCGTAAGTATAGTGGTACGTAGAGTTGGGGTCGCTAGTATCCGTAAGCCTACCAGCAGCGTCATAACTAGAGCCAATCGTGCGAATGGAGTTGCCTGTAGAGATTAGCCAATCCTCCGCAGTTTTTCTGTTATCCGCATCGTAGGTAAACATGCGCTTCTGCCCGTTGCGATCGGTAGCAGTAATTTCGTTGCCCGCCGCGTCATAACTATAGAAGCGAGTTTTGCCCAGAGTATTCGTATCTGTCAAAAGTCGGTTCAGCGGGTCGTAAGTATAGGTGGTAGTATTGCTATTTGGGTCTGTCACTGACATGACGTTGCCCACCACGTCATAGGCAGTTTTAGTGGTGTGACCTAACGCATCGGTTTTAGTGGCACGCCGAGAAAGAGCATCATAACTATAACTGGTAGTGTGATTGAGGGGATCGGTCACTCCAATAACATTACCCAACGCATCATAAGCCGTAGTTGTAGTGTGATTGAGAGCATCTGTAACAGCTATGCGGCGATTTAAAGCATCGTAAGTATAACTGGTAGTGTGAGTGAGAGGATCTGTCACCGACGTGACATTACCCACCGCATCGTAAGCTGTAGTTGTAGTGTGATTGAGAGCATCTGTAACAGAAAATTGGCGATTTAAAGCATCGTAAGTATAACTGGTAGTGTGAGTGAGAGGATCTGTCACCGAAGTGACATT
>CASBQM010000234.1 GCA_949127645.1 Synechococcales cyanobacterium PMM_0036 | reverse complement strand
GACTTTGAACAAAAACTGGCTCAAAAATCCCCCAGAATTGGGGGGTTGGGGGGCGAATGCAGAACATTTGATACTTTTCAGACATCCTCTTAGATATTTTGGCGTTGCTGAATACAAAGATGAACTGCCCTCATCCCCAACCCTTCTCCCTAGGGAGAAGGGAGCTAAAACTCTTATTCCCTCTCCATTCGGGAGAGGGCTAGGGTGAGGGTCAGCCTGAGAATTCATACCTCAATTCAGCAACGCCGATATTTTTTTGCTTGACTCAATTCAGGCAGACAGGAACACTAGATATCAGAAGTCTCTACTGAGAAATCGTCTCGTCTACCCTTCAATGACTCAAACCCTTACTCTGCCCTCCTCTAATCATCCGCTTGCCGAAATTCTCTATCATCTAGAGGCAGGTGGCGCGCTGCTGCCTGATTCTCCTGAAAATGTGCTGGAGGTGGTGGGCGTACTCAAGAGCTATGGTCATGTTTTGGATGCTTATCAGCGCAACCTTAACTACATTGCTGAGCATCAATTTTTGGTGATGTTTCCTTTCTTCAAGTATTTCAACGGTGAGGTGACGCTGCCCAAACTGCTGAAACACTGGTGGCACGATCGCATCAACTACGAATTTGCCGAATACTGCATGAAGTCGATGTTTTGGCATGGGGCAGAAGGGCTAGATATCTATCTGGACAGTAAGGCTTTTAGCCAACACGCCGCAGCCGCTATCCGGGCAAAAATTCAGGGCGATCTTTTAGTACAGGGACTCGATCGCCTGTTCCCAGCTTTTTTGCCAGAGCAGGTAAGAATGCTGTGCTACTACAGCGCCTTGGGTCAGTTTTGGGACATCATGAGCCGGATGTTTTTGAGCCTGTCCGATCGCTACGATCGCGGTGAAGTTCAAACTATTGCTCAGGTGGTGCAGCATATTCAGGATGCGCTGGTGGCGGCTGCCGCTGATCCGATTACCTATGCCGTTGAGATTAAGGGCAAGGTGTATGACATTATTCCGGCATCCGTGGGGCTAACCTTCCTCAAAGATACGGCGATACCTTACGTTGAGGCTGTGTTTTTTCGATCGTTCCCCTTCTTTGGCACGGTGTCTTATAACGCTCAGGCTGGGCAAATTTCTCACAATCAGGCAAATTTTAACTACGGCGCGCTGTTTGCCGACCCGCTGCCGATCGGTGGTTCAGGCATTCCGCCGACGCTGCTGATGCAGGATATGTTGCCTTACATTCCTGACTACTTACGGGAAGTGTATATGCAGGGATTACGAGGTGATGACGATCTGCGGGTGAAAATTTGTCTCAGCTTCCAAAAGTCTATGTTCTGCGTCACTACAGCCGCCATATTTGGCTTGATGCCCTATCCTCGCACCACAACTGATTCGGGAGAACAACAGGCTAACCGTGCTTATCTGGAAGGCTGGATGGATCGGTTTGTGGGTTCTCGCTTACTGAACGTTCAGTAAACCTTTAGACAGTAGCGCTACCATCCAGCGACGATCGCTCTTTCGCCTAGCAATCGGGTTATTTTTTCTCTTCTACAGATTCGTTGGGTTCGGTCATGATACGGCGGATCTCGTTGCGACACTGTTCTACTGCCTCTCGAACGCGACGGATCATCGCATCATCCCGTCGAGCCATATCGCTATGAAGTGCCGATCGCAGTCCACCCCAAACCGTCTTCGCCAGTAAATCTAGCTCATCTTGCAGAAAGCCAAGTTCGGTCGGGCTAGTCTCCGCAGCCGCAAACTGTGCCCAGAAAGCATTGATTTCCTCGGCATGAGCCTCTAGCTCTGTCTGTCCTGCTTCGGTCAGGTGATAGACGCGCTTGGTCGTTTCTTGGACGGTGCGCACTAGCCCCATATCTTCAAGGTACTGCAGAGTTGGATAAACGGTGCCGGGACTAGGCGCATACTGACCAGCCGATCGCTCCTCCAAGGTTTTGATGATTTCGTAGCCGTGTTTAGGGCGATCGCGCAGGGCGTCAAGAATAACGTATCGAGCTTCGCCTCGTCGAATGCCGCCTTTGCCTTTGAATCGCCCTTCTCCACCAAACCGTCCTTCTCCACCAAACCGCCCTCTTCCTCTACGCCCTTCGCCTTGCTCTCCGCCGTGTCCGCGAATTCCGCCTAGATCAGGAAGGTGTCTATGAACGCGATGGTCTCCTTGATAGTGTCTTGTGTGATCGCGCATAAAATGATTTCCTTTTAGTTGGATGTATCACGATATATCGTGATGTGTCTACCATAGTACGTGAAGTTAGAAATGGAGAAAGAAAGCGGCTGGCGATCGCAAAATTTTTTCCCAATTACCGTCACCGTCCCTATAATTCCATTGATGTTGACCCTAAGAGATGAGCAAGCAAATGCTGAAAAACGATCGCTGGATTCACGAACAGGCACTACAAGGAATGATTGCGCCCTTTGAGCCAAAGCTAATTCGCACGGTGGTGGCGGATGGCAATGACGCTATAGAGCAAGGGCTAGGGCGTAAGGTCTTGAGTTTTGGTATGTCTTCTTATGGCTACGACCTGCGCCTATCGCCTGAAGAATTTTTGGTGTTCCGCCATATTCCTGGCACGGTGGTGAACCCAAAGCGGTTTAACGCCAAAAATCTAGAATCTGTGCCACTGCATACGGACGAAGATGGTGATTATTTCATCATCCCAGCACATTCTTATGGGCTGGGCGTTGCCCTAGAGCATCTAGAAATTCCGCCCAATATTACAGTGATCTGTATCGGCAAAAGTTCCTATGCTCGCGTCGGGCTAATCGCCAATCTCACGCCCGTCGAAGCCTCGTGGCGCGGACATCTGACCCTAGAATTCAGCAACTCTTCTAGTGCCGACTGTCGTATCTACGCCAATGAGGGCATTGTGCAGCTTCTTTTCCTGGAAGGTGAACCCTGCGAAACCACCTATGCCGATCGCTCTGGCAAGTATCAAGATCAGCCGCAAAAAGTAACCCTGGCAAAGGTTTAGCGCTGGCTATGCCTGCTTGCAGCGTTTTCACCAACGATGAGCCAAGGATGAGCCAACGATGAGCAATCGCTTATCTTCATCGGCAGGCAAATTGCTGAGCGATCGCTTGTAGCACCTCAGTATCAGTAAATCCCGGCAACGAGAGCTGAGCGATCGCCTGAATCTTAATATTTTGCTCTATGGCTAAGGCGATCGTGCCAATGCCTTCGCTGGCGTTAGTTCCGACCCAGTGTGCGCCCAAGATTTCACCATTGCGACGGACAATTAGCTTGCAAAACCCCGTAGTTTCGTCCTGAATTTGGGCTTTGGGCAGCGTTTTGGTGAACTGCTTCAAGGTCATCACCTCTGCACCGTAATGCCGTTGAGCCTGAATCTCGGTGAGTCCTACTCTCGCCAGTTCTGGGGCAGTCTTGAGTACAAAGGGCACTCTCTCATAGCGAACAGTTTGCGGGAAAAAAGACGATAGGAAGGATTGTGGCGATCGAACATTCTTGAGGGCAACAGCCGCTTCATGTCTCGCCAGCGCCAGATCTGCGTGACCGCCCAACGCCGTGCCGCAAGCATAAATGTCAGGATTGCTAGTTTGCAGTTTGCGATTGACAGCAATGCCGTAAGGATGCCACTCCACGCCTACAGATTCCAGATTGAGATGAGTGAGATCAACCTGCGGCGGCGTTGCCAGTAGCAGGGCATCGGCTTGTATGGTATGAGACTGGGGACGATCGCTCCACTCTAAGCAAACCTGTATTTTAGAGGCGCAGTCAGAAGACTGAATTTTTTGGACGATCGCTTGAGTAAAAATATCCACGCCCTCCGCCTCTAGCTGGGCCTGGATCAGGTTTACAGCCTCTCGGTCTTCAGAGGGCAAGAGAGGGCGAGAACTGATTAATGTCACCTGCGTTCCTAGTCGATTGAAAGCTTGAGCCAGTTCAATGCCTCTGGGGTCGCTGCCCATAATCACTAGGTGATCGGGCATTAGGCGATCGGGTAAGGTCTGCCAGGATTGCTGCCATAGGGTCTCAAGCGTGAGAAAGGGTACACTTTCGAGTCCGGCACTGGCTGGAATGTGGCATACAGCAGCAGGGGCGAGCAGAAAGGAGCGCGATCGCAGCATTCGCCCATTGACGCTAAACCCCCAGCGCGGACGACGCAGAAATTCACCTTGCCCCACTATTACATCTACTCCAGATGCCGCTAGCAATTCTAGGCTAGTCGCCTGATCTTCTAGACTTTCTAAGGCTCCTTGTGCCCAGGCTAAGGTTTCTTGCCATTGGAAGCGCGGGCTTAGCTGCCTCTGTTCTTTCGGTAGACCCCAGTGGGACGATCGGCGGATCTGATGGCTGAGATGAGCAGCGTGCAGGAAGGTGGCATGATGCAGGTCGCTAAGGTCATTGAAGGTTTCAGGCTCTACTAGCGCCACCCTCATAGCCTGCGTTGTAGTCTGCACAGCTCTAGCGGCGGCGTAGCGCCCTACAGCACTGCCACCCACAATGACCAAATCGTAATCATATGAGGTCATAAGCTGAGGTCATAAGCTGAGGTCATAAGCTGGAGCCATAATGAATCAAAAAGTGAATCAAAATCCGT
>CASBQM010000233.1 GCA_949127645.1 Synechococcales cyanobacterium PMM_0036 | reverse complement strand
TGTAGATGATGCAATCTAGCCCAAATCTGGCACAGACGGTTGCTGTTGCCACTCCGTCTGTGCCAGATTTGGGCTAGATTGCATCATCTACATGGGTGTGCATGACATGGAGCGACAGGCGCTCAACGTATTTCGGATGCGGCTAATGGGAGCCGAGGTGCGTCCTGTAGCGGCGGGTACGGGCACCCTAAAGGATGCTACGTCAGAAGCGATTCGAGATTGGGTAACTAACGTTGAGACGACGCACTACATTCTGGGTTCAGTCGCAGGTCCGCACCCGTATCCGATGATTGTGCGAGATTTTCAGGCGGTAATTGGGCAAGAAACGCGATCGCAGTCTCAAGAGAAATGGGGTGGCTTACCCGATATTTTGTTAGCCTGCGTTGGCGGCGGCTCCAACGCCATGGGACTATTTCACGAATTTATGAACGAACCCAGCGTCCGAATGATTGGCGTTGAAGCGGCGGGCGAAGGCGAAGATACCGACAAACACGCTGCCACCCTGACGAGAGGACGGGTCGGCGTTTTGCATGGCGCAATGAGCTATCTGCTGCAAGACGAAGATGGACAGGTAATTGAACCTTATTCCATTAGCGCAGGGCTAGACTACCCCGGCGTAGGGCCAGAACACAGCTTTTTGAAGGATTCCGGACGCGCTGAGTACTACAGCATCACCGATCGCCTCGCTCTAGAAGGGCTACAGCAGCTTTCGCGTTTGGAGGGCATTATTCCAGCGCTAGAGACTGCCCATGCGATCGCCTATTTGGAAGTCCTCTGTCCACAGCTTGAGGGTAGCCCTCGAATCGTGATCAACTGCTCGGGGCGGGGCGACAAGGATGTGCAGACGGTAATCAAGTCTCTGGGCATGGAATCTTGAGGCTGCTTGTTTTCTAAGGCTGCATGATTTTAAGGCTGCTTGTTTTCTAAGGCTGCATGATTTTAAGGCTGCATACTAGAGCGATCGCGTCACTGATCGAGGTTACATACAGCTCTAAGCGATCTTGACTAAGGTATGGGTGCGATCGCCAATTTAAGTCTAGAGTGCGTCAAATTTAGATAAGGGAGCTGATCTCTATGAAAATAGTTTATTGGCTAGCAGCATCGACTTCGGCGCTTTTGCTGCTAGCTTGCTCTGTGCAAACTGTGTCTAGCAAAGGAGTTTCAGAAAGCCCGATCGATAGCTCAATGCCCCATGACATGACGCAAACTTTGGCGGCGCAAAGCTCGACAGCTAGCTCAATGGCGGCTCTAGAGAGTTCTGTCTTGCAGCAGATTAATCAGTATCGCAAGAAAAAAGGTCTATCTCAGCTCAGCTCCAATGCCACCATAACGCAGCAAGCCCGTCAGCATAGTCAAGATATGGCAAGCAGCCGTATTCTCAGCCATGACGGGTTTGATACTCGAATCTCGACGATCGGCAAATCTATTGCTTATCGCAGTGCCGCAGAAAATGTTGCCTACAACATGGGATACAGCGCCCCCGATCGCCAAGCCGTAGAAGGATGGCTTAAAAGCCCAGGACATCTACAAAACATTGAGGGCAGCTACACTCTAACGGGCATTGGAGTGACTAAAAATGCTCAGGGGGAATATTATTTCACCCAAATTTTCATTAAGCGCTGAGGCTGTTGAGCGCTAAAAGTCAATTTTTTGAACGCAGGTAACAGCATTGAAAGATTTTCAGGTGTACGATCGCGATCTCACAAATGAGATCCTAGAAGAATATTTGCGGGCAGAAGCGATCGCTGTAGACACAGAAACTATGGGATTGCTACCCCAACGCGATCGCCTCTGTCTAGTACAGCTTTGCGATCCTCTGGGTAGAGTCACCGTCGTACGAATTGCTCAACGACAATCTGAAGCGCCCCTGCTCAAGCGACTCCTAGAGGCTAACCTTCCTAAGGTGTTTCATTTTGCCCGCTTTGATCTGGCAACGCTCCAGCACCATCTGGGTATTCAGGTGCAGCCTGTTTTTTGCACAAAGATTGCTAGCAAACTCGCTCGCACCTACAGCCCCAAGCATGGACTTAAAGATCTAGTACAAGAGCTAGAGCAAGTCGAGCTAGATAAAAGCGCCCAAAGTTCGGACTGGGGTAACGCCTCAAACTTGTCTGACGAGCAGCTCGACTACGCAGCAAATGACGTGCGATATTTACTCAGCGCTCGGCTGAAGCTGATCGATATGCTAAAACGAGAGGAAAGGTGGGATTTGGCGCAACAGTGTTTTGCCTGTCTGCCGACTTTGGTCGCGCTGGATCTAATGCAATACCAGAATGTATTTGAGCATTAAGCGTCTGAAAAATATTTAATATTTTTAAAAATCGGCTGCATCAATAGCATTTTCTTCAGTGACTTAATCCTTGAAAAATATTTGCTTGATGCAGCCTGATCTAATTGACTCAATCTAGAAGATTAGCTTGCGATCGCGCCTTTAATGGGAATGACGGTTAACGATGGCGTTTGAGACATCTGCTTAAAGCCATTCAACCCAATCACGGTATATCCTTGAGCATCGTGATTGTGCAACGTGTCACCCACAGAGTAGACCTTATCGCTATTCATGGTGCCAAGGGGTCTTTGGCGTGTATCAACTAATAGGTACTGCATAAAAACTCCTCAAATATGTTCGGTTTACGAGCCAAAAAACAAAGTCACGCGATCGTTCTGACCACTAAAGTATAGTGATCAACTAAACTAGATCTGCTCCGCAAAAAGCTTCTAGCTCTGCTAAAGATAGTTACTAACGGCTAGAAATATTTCTCTGCCGCTAGAGCATCCTGTAGGGGCTTTGTCCAGAAGCTTTTGGATAGGCGATCGCATAGTGAGTTATCAAACCAGTTCATTAAACAGCCACTTTCTTGTTGTATTTAACTATCAACTTGAAAGCCCAAAACCTCCTGAATATGAAGCTTACAGCCATTTATTTCAGGATGTCACCTGCTGATAAGAACAGGTAGCTGTAGAAATTAACCAGTGAATAACTGATAGAAAACAACAGCTTTAGAGTTTTTTGACTTTACCCATTTGAAGCAGCCCAACCTATATCTTTCTAAATGATCTGGGAGTTCAGGCAGGTAAAGATTCAAACCCTAGCCAATCGATGATAAAGCTCTAGAGCAACATCGAACTGACTGCTTATCCTTTCTCCATCCTTATAACACGTCTTTTTTGAAATTGACAGAAGTTAAGAAGATTAAGTGAGCCACTTATTTTCTTAATAATTTATCAGTCAAATTATCAGTCAAATCGATAGTGATATATCAGTACTAAACAAAGCCTGAGAATCTGCTTAAACGCTCAAATAGCTCCGCTAAGGGCTTATCTGTAAGAGCAACCTGGTACAAATTAGTACAAAAAATGCCTATTGATTTGTAAAAACTAATGGTGTAGCATCAAAGCCCAACCCCTATTTATCAAGATATCTATCAAGCTCTAATTGCGTAAAATTTCAATTGTGAAACTAAAAATTAGGAGCCAGAATTCTGACTCCCAACTCTTAACCTTACGAGCAGCGCGAATGCATTATGCAAGATCGAACAGCAGCACTTCGGCATCTGCATGAGCCTGGACTTCTAGAAGCGTTTCACGGCTGACGGCAGCGCCATCACCTGCCTGCATTGACACGTCATTCAGACTAATTTTGCCCTGAGTCACCTGAATCCAGGCATGACGATCGGGTTGAAGAGTCAGCGATCGCGCCTCTCCCGACATCAGGCGCGTTGCGTACAGATTCATATCTTGGTGTACGGTTAGGGTCTCTTCACCACCCTGACGACTCCCTAAAAGCCGCCACTGCCCTTGAAGATCAACAGGTTGCACAGTGGCTTCTTCGTAACTAGGGGCTAATCCTTCAGCTTCCGGCAGAATCCAGATTTGCAGGAGATGAACTGGATCGCTAGCAGAAGCATTAAATTCGCTATGGGTAATGCCAGTGCCAGCCGTCATGCGCTGAAGTTCATGGGCATGAATTGTAGAAGCGTTGCCCATGCTGTCTTTATGGCTAAGTTCTCCCGACAAAACGTAGGTAAGAATTTCCATATCGCGGTGAGGATGCGTCCCAAATCCTTTGCTGGGCTGGACGCGATCTTCGTTAATCACCCGCAGGGCACGAAACCCCATGTGATTGGGATCGTAGTAGTTGCCGAAGGAAAAAGAGTGATGGCTATCGAGCCAGCCTAAGTTGGCGTGACCTCTTTCATTGGCAGGACGAAGCGTAATCATAATAAATCTCCTGGCTGACTATCAAAAAAGTTAATTTAGATCGTCGATATATAGAGTTTAGAATAGATATAGGCTTAATGAAAAGTATGCACTTTTTAGTAAGGTACTATCCAAAAGGATACTATTGAAGAAATATTGTTAAGAAAAGCCTTATGGAACTCATTGAACAGCCGCCCAAAGCTGCAACTGAACGTCTTTCCTGTCCTGTAGAGACAACGCTAGATGTGATTGGTGGACGTTGGAAGGTGCTGATTTTGCGTGAATTAATACAAGGAGTGCAGCGATTTAATCAACTGCATCGATCGCTCAAAGGCATTACCCAGAAGATGCTGACGCAACAGCTCAGAGAAATGGAAGAAGACGGGCTTGTGCATCGAGAGGTCTACTTGCAGGTGCCGCCCAAGGTAGAATATTCGTTGACAGACGTTGGCAAAACTCTCCAGCCCATTTTAGAAGCCATGCACTGCTGGGGAGAAGCCTATTTGAGCCGATCCTCAGTTCCTCTTGCTGGAGTTGATGCTTTGGCTAGCGCTGATGCTTTGGCTAGCGCTGATGCTCTTGCCAGAGGTGATACTATAGCCTTGCAAAGCCAATAAAGCCGTTCCATATGCCGCTTCAACCTGAGTTGAGACAGTAACCGGAACTTGCAGATGACGCGATCGCATCCTCGCCCATACCACATTCTTTGCACCACCACCCGCCGTGTAGACCTGAGCGAGTGGCGTAGCGCCCAAGGCTTGCAGGAGTTCGTACCCTTTCGCTTCAATTCGCGTCATTCCGGCAAGTAAGCCCTGCAAAAACTCAGCCGGATTGTCAGGACGAGGTTCGAGTCTGGGCAGCAAGGTGGGGTCATTAATGGGAAATCTCTCTCCAGGCTGAAGCAGCGGATAGTAATCTAATTTGCTCTCTTGAGCCGGATCAATCTCTGGATCAATCTGTAGACTCAAGTCAGCTAAATCGGCATCGCTAAAGAAATGCCGCAGTACTGCTCCTCCTGTATTTGAGGCACCTCCCACCAGCCACAGATTCCCCAGTCGATGGCTGTAGATGCCATATCGCGCATCGTCTACGCGGGTTTCGCTAAGCAGCTTTAGCACCAGAGTTGAGCCAAGAGAGGTGACGGCTGTGCCAGGAGACTGCGCCCCGCTTGCCAAAAAGGCAGCAATGCTGTCAGTTGTGCCCGCACAGATGAGGCAGCTAGGGGGC
>CASBQM010000232.1 GCA_949127645.1 Synechococcales cyanobacterium PMM_0036 | reverse complement strand
AGCGATCGCTCTTCTTGCCTGGAAAACACGAGAGCGATCGCTGCGCGAGGCTTGCGCCAACGCCACAAATTTCCATAACAGGAAGTATCCCCATGATATCAAGAATGCTGCCGCCATCAAGTGCGGTGAATGGTCTTGTGCGAATACGGGTAGCAGGTGAGCCATGAGCTATCGTGATGCCCTAGCGCCCTGGTGAATTATTCAACATCTGCCAAAGTTGCAGTGCGTGATTGTCGCTCGGTTTCGCAAGCGCAATGATGCCGAGGACTATCTGAAGGTCGTGAAGCGCCTCAATCCGGCGATCGCCCATGAGATTGTCTTTGACCCGCCCAATGGTGAGGATTAGAGATTGAGTTCTTGGGGCAAAGGGGCGATCGTCCTGGATGCCATTCTCCAGAGCCGAATGTTTTAGCTAGGTTTTCTATAGCATCCATTCCAGCGATACGCCGACGCGTCGATCTTTGCTGCGGGGAGCGTTTTGCTGCTGTAGGTCGGTAGAGAGCCGCAGATGTCGGGTCAGGGCATAGCCCAAAGAAAGAGTGGTGATGCCGACTTCATCGGCAGTGCCGGGAGCGACGAAGCTCTGGCTAAGCGAGGCATCGGCTGCACCTGTGCGAGAGAGAGAAAGCATGAGACGCACGCCCACATTAGCACCGTCCACAGAATCACGATCGCTCTCCACATGGCGATACCCGACCGTTGGAGCCACATTTACATAGCTGCCCAGCGGCAAAACGTAATAGCGAGCTTCAGCTCCATAGGATTGTCTGTCGCTAACCCGCTGGTAGTCGGCACTGGCGGTAATGCCCGATCGCCCCACAAACACATCTTCAATGCCGACGTTTACTCCAGAGTCGCCGCTAGAGGGAAGATTGGAGTAGCCCAACCGCACCCGCGTCCGAAAAGCCGGGTCATGGCGAATGTCTGACTGCACGTTGGGAACTTCTTGCAGCCAGCGTTGCAGGACAGGGCTATTTTCAATAGTTGCCGGGTCGAGATTGAGTTCGGCGGCGGCTGGAGCTGAGGGTGGAGAAGGATTTGAGGGAAGGAGAGATTGGGCGATCGCTCCTTCGGAGGTCGCAAAAATTAATCCCAACGCCATTCCCAATAACTTAAACGTCTGCCTCATATGCCCATCCCAAATGAATCCTTCAGCAGCATAAACCTTTTGGCAATGTTCTACAGATGAAACTTGAATTCTAGAGCGTAGAGAAGTTCTACAGGCGAATATGTGACACGCTCTCTATTGCCGGATATAGTTGAACATAACTGGAGTTCGGTTCATGCGTTTGTAAACCGTATTTTCTCTAGATATCGTTCCTGAACGTCAGTATGTCTATCACGAACCAGGTTTTTCCCGTTGTTTGGTACGAAGATCATGTGCGATTGATTGACCAAAATCATTTGCCCACCAGCTTTGAGGTGGTGGAAATTAGCCGTAGCGATGACATGGCGATCGCCATCAAAACCATGATTGTGCGCGGCGCTCCGGCGATCGGCGTGGCGGCAGCCTATGGTATGTATCTGGGGGCAAGAGAAATTCAGACCAGCGATCGGGATCAGTTTTTGGTGCAGCTAGAGGTGGTTGCCAAGAAATTACGCGCTACTCGCCCGACTGCCGTTAATCTGTTTTGGGCGATCGAGCGGATGTTGAAGGTGGCGCGGCAAACCGTTGGTCCCGTTGATTACTTAAAGCAGACTTTATTAGAAACGGCACAAACTATTAACGCAGACGACATCGAAACCTGTCAGGCGATCGGCGATCATGGGCTGAGCGTCATGCCTCAAAACCCTGAACGGCTGCGGCTGCTAACCCACTGTAATGCGGGGGCTTTGGCGACTGCGGGCTATGGTACGGCTCTGGGAGTGGTGCGATCGGCGTGGCGAGAAGGTCGGCTAGAGCGACTGTATGCCGATGAGACGCGTCCTCGGTTGCAGGGTGCAAGGCTGACGGCTTGGGAATGCGTGCAGGAAGGCATTCCGGTCACGCTAATTTCCGACAATATGTCTGCCCACTGCATGAAGCAGGGCATGATTGACGCAGTTGTGGTAGGAGCTGACCGAATTGCGGCAAATGGTGACGCGGCAAATAAGATTGGCACCTATGCTCTGGCAATCATTGCTAAAGCGCACAATGTTCCCTTTTACGTGGCGGCGCCTCTATCTACGATCGACTTTGAGCTAAAGGATGGCGACCTGATCCCGATCGAAGAGCGTGACGCGATCGAGCTGTATCAAATCGGCAACACCCGCATTTGTCCCGTTGGCGCAGAGTTTTATAATCCTGCGTTTGATGTCACCCCCGCAGCACTGATCACGGGCATCATCACCGAGCATGGGGTTGTCAAGCCAGAGGACTTAATCAAATTCCGTGAAAAACAGGTTTGCTAAAGCCTGATGTGGCTACAATAGGCTGACGTAACTCTAGTCGCTCTCACCCTCACCCAGAATTGGGGGATTTAGGGGCTAAGAGGCGTGAATCATAGACAAAGAGGACTTGTGTGTAGACTGTTGTCTCTATTTGCTAGATAATTTTCTGGTGAAACGTTCTGGCTAAAGCGCCTGCCGCTCAATTTGCCGCACAGCCGTCAGAGCTGAATAGCTAACGCCTGCCGTTCCTTCT
>CASBQM010000231.1 GCA_949127645.1 Synechococcales cyanobacterium PMM_0036 | reverse complement strand
TAATGGCTTTGTTTGTCATGGGCGCAAGCATGGCGCTTCTCGATTCAGGTCATAATTCCGCTACGCTTGATTTGAAAATTGCTAACGGTGTATTCATGGTTTTGGCTTTTCCGTTACTGATGCCTTTGGCGGAAGCGGCACTCTACGCAGGAAATCCAGACCCAATTAATAACAAGATTTACTGGCTCTTGCCGCCAATCAATAGCATAGTTGTCGCTTCGGTAGTCACAATGCTTTGGTTCGTTATTTTGTGGCTCAAACATCGTCACGGAATCTAAACAACCGCAGCGCCTTGTTGTGCCGCAGCAGTATCCCCAGCTCTAACTGGAGAAGCGATCGCCCACTTGCTAATCAGATGAGTTGAGAGAAGGACAGCTTTGAAAAAATGGCAAGGAGCTATGATACTGTGACATTTGGGCGTCAAGCATGAGACTGACCCAATAGCACTCCCATCATCCCCAGAAAATCGGTAGACTTCACATCGATCGCCCAACCTTAATTTCAACCTCAAACCCTGCTTCTTCAAAGCTCAGGCACTTTACCCATCAAATCTACGTCATTCTAGAATCCTATCTAAGGCGAGCAATTCCGTAAGCTGTTAGCATCACCCAGCTTCCAAAATCTAAAATCTAAAATCCAAAACGTTCCTATGTTGCACAAGAAATCCTCAAAGCTTCGTCTACTTTCAATTTTGGCAATGTCAGCCTGCTTAGTCACGGGTCTAGCGGTAGTGACACAAGCGCAGGGCACCCCCGGTCTGACTATTTTCAGCGGCGTTCAGAGCGACAACCAGCTAGGTTACAAATTAGACTACGAAGGAAAGCTGGGTGTGCGCGATCGCTACCATCTGCGAATTCCCTCTCGTAAGATGGAATTTGCGGTTTCACGGCTGGTGATCAACTACCCTGACAGTTACGAAGGCATCTTTGATCCCAAAGCCGTTCGAGTTGAGGTAGCTGGCGAGAAGGTTGAGCTAGAGGATGTGTCTTGGGATAAGGAAAATCGGGCGATCGATATTTATCCCAAAGAGCCAATTCCGGCAGGCAAGCGGGTAGAAGTGGTGTTGTCTAATGTCTACAACCCGACTCAGCTAGGCACTCACTATTTCAATGCCTCCATTCAGTCTCCCGGCGATCTGCCTCTAACCCGCTATGTAGGCACTTGGATCATCAGCATTGGCAGTGATAACTAGGCGTACATCCGGCTACAGTCCTAACCTGTCTCCCTGAAAAGTTTGTGAGATGGCCTTTCAAAATGCAGCCAAATGCAGCCGAGTACAGCCAAAAAATAGGCAATCAGGTTTAGAAATTGCTTGATTGGCGATCGAGCAATTTCTAGGGAAAAAGGACGGCGGTTATAGCGTCGGAGTGCTAGTATAATGGACTGTGAGTTTTTAACTTTTGGTAATGGAGCAGGGCACTCATGACTAAGCGCACCCTAGAGGGAACAAGCCGTAAGCGGAGAAGAAAGTCTGGCTTTAGAGCGCGGATGCGGACTGCCACAGGCAGACGAGTAATCAGGGCACGGCGGAGTAGAGGTCGGGTACGGTTGTCGGTTTCTCAATAGTTTTAGTTTAGTAGTCTTGGTCTAATAGTCCTGCTCATGTACAGTCGCCCAATTCACCCATCTCCCTGTAGGCTCTATGCAGCGTTCTACTTGGGCTGTGGGCGTTTTTGTGTGCGTTGCTAGCAGTGGCTTTGCCCAAGCCTAACAGGCTGCGAAAGCGACAGGACTTCAGCACGATCTATCGATCTGGGCTGCGCCGCTCAACGGCACATCTCACTTTAAGAGCGTTGCGGCGAACTAATCCGCATCCTAGCGTAGCGGGTGATGATCAGGCGTGTGGTGATCAGGCGATCGAGTTGGACTATTCCAGATCAACTCAGCTCTGCCCCACTCAGTTAGGGATCTCGGTTAGCCAAAAGGTGAGCAAGAGAGCGGTGGTGAGAAACCTAATTAAGCGAAGGTTGCGCGTAGCTTTCTTTTCTTTGTTACCCCAGATGTCTTCTGGTTGGCAGATTGTCATTGTTGTAAAGCCGGGAGCGGCTGAGTGCGATTATGGGCAATTTCTGCAAGAATTAAGGCAGTTGTTGATCAATGCTGAGGTGATGAATGGCAGTTAACGAAGAGGTGTACTACGAAGGTGGTCCCCACATAGGCGATCTAATCACCAATATTGTGTTGGGATTTACGGTTATTTGCCTTCCTCTCACTTTTGGAGCGATCGCCCGTGCTGTTTGGCTGCGCTATCGCATCACCGATCGCCGTCTTTCAGTGATTGGAGGCTGGATGGGACGCGAGCGTTCAGACATCATCTATTCTGAAATCGCCAAAGTGGTTACGGTGCCACGATGGTTGGGCGCTTGGGGCGATATGGTGATCACGCTGAAGGACGGTAGCCGTCTGGAGCTAAGGGCGATGCCTCGATTCCGTGAGGTCTATGCGTTCATCACCAGCAAAATTTCAACTAAGGCGCAGGATGCTAGTGGAGCGATCGGCAATAAGTAGGTTAAATAGCTAGTGAATGGCTATAGATACAAGTGACCCACATTCAATCGGTGGGTATTCACTACATAGTTTTTCGGATTAGATAAGTTAGATTTAGACAGACGCTCAGAGACGCAGGTAGACACAACGCATGGATTTTGGTGTCGGTTTTCTCTCGAATAATGTAATGCTGCCAATCCTAGACTTCTTCTATGGGATTGTGCCTAGCTATGGTTTGGCGATCGTTGCCTTGACGCTCGTGGTTCGTTTCGCAGTTTATCCGCTCAGCGCTGGCTCTATCCGGAATATGCGACGGATGAAGGTGACTCAGCCGCTGATGCAAAAGCGGGTGAAAGAAATTCAGGAGCAGTATAAGAGCGACCCTGCAAAACAGCAGGAGGAGATGAGCAAAGTTTATAAGGATTTTGGCAACCCTTTGGCGGGCTGTCTGCCTGTCGTTGCTCAAATGCCAATTCTGTTTGCGCTATTTGCTACACTGCGCGGTTCGCCGTTCTCTGACGTTCCCTACAATATCAATCTGCAAGTTCTGCCGCGTGAACAGATTGAGCAGGTGCAGCCTCAGGCTTTTGCCACCAGTCCGCAGAACGTTTACATCGCTGATGGAGTACATATTCCAGTTGCAGCTATCATTCCAGGGGGCAATCGCCTTGCCGTTGGCGAAAAAACCAGCGTCGAATTTCAGGCTACAGATGGCAAGTCGCTGAGTCAGCTTTTAGCTGAATATCCAGATACCGAGATCAAGCCTTTTTGGAGCGTCACAAAGGGTGCGGATTTAGTCAAGCTAGATGAAGCTGGAAATCTGGAGGCTCTTAGCCCTGGGGATGTCACGCTTCAAGGCAAAGTT
>CASBQM010000230.1 GCA_949127645.1 Synechococcales cyanobacterium PMM_0036 | reverse complement strand
TCTCAAGAATGTTCAAAATGTGGAACTATTGTCAAAAAATCTCTAAGTACCCGCACTCATAAATGTGCCTGTGGGTGCGAACTCGACCGGATTTTAATGCTGCTATCAACATATTAAGGCGTGGATTGAGTACTGTGGGGCACACAGGAACTTGGGTCGATAACGACCTAAACGCTTGGGGAGAGGGAACCGCTACTTGTGTTGAGGTGACTCAATATGGGCAAGTTCGCTCTGCGAACCAAGAATCCCCGTGTCTTTAGACCGGGGAGTGTCAAGAAGTTAACGAATGGAAGTATTACCTTTCTGGTGCCGACTTCATCCCAGCCATTCCAGTGAATGTTTTCTTTAACTGTTGATTGGAGCGACATATTTTCAAGATCTGTCGAAATATTAAGACTTTTTCGACAGATCTTCTGTAAACAACTTCAAGCAATTTAGAGAGATGTTCGTTCAGATCAGAACATTCTACACAATGAGCTAAAAAGAAAGTTAACACTAGAAAGCTAAACTATCAAGCCATTCTGTGACAAGGTTGGGGTCTTTTTTGATCGCAGCACTAAATGCAGTAATCGCATCTTCGCCTCTATATATCTTGCTGCCGAACTCAAAAACCCCGTTCTTTTTCCAACCAGGGAAATGAACTTGGCTCAACAAACCTGCGATCGCGCTCAAGGCATTATTATCTTTAACCACATTTCCGGGTGTTTCCAGGGTTTTGATCCGTGCCAGTAAGGCTTCATTGGCTTTACTGAGGTTTTCATTCCTCAACTCTAAAGCTCTCATGCGGTCTTCAGTTGCTTGCCAATCAGTCTTTGGTTCTATTGCTTCTAGTTCAGCAACCCGACGCTGTAAAGCTTCTTTTTCCTTTTCCAAGGCTTCTATGGTTGCAAGCCTCTTATTCTTTTCCTCTAATTCAGCCGCCAGATTAGCCCTTTCCCTTTGCAACTTAGCTATCACCTTTTCTGCTGCATTCATCTCGACTCTTACGCTTTCTGTTGCTGCCTCTTCTCTGGCAACTTGTTCACCCAAGGCAGATTCATCTTTCTCGATCGCCATCTTATTTCTGCCCTCTCTTATTCCCTCTTCCTTAGCTTGACGCACCTGATCCGCCACCACGTCTGGGTGCAAATGACCGGGAGTTGGCTCATAATGCTTTTTCGCAATAGCTGGGGGACGCTTTGTCTTATGCTTTGGTGGGTCTGACTGCAAATCTCCGTCTTCTTTCATGGCTATAATCGTAAGCATGATGCTCTTGAAGGATAATGGGTATTTGTCGTCATCCGCAGTTTCTTCTGCTACCACGAGAATTTTTTTCCAGGATTGCTCAGAAAGATTGAAGTGTTCTTTTATAACTTTTAGCTCTGTGTCACTTAGGTTCCTATCGGGAGTCCTTTTAAAGATGCTGCCCACTACTTCTAGCTCTGATATGTCTAACGTGTGCTGCATCCTAGTTCCGTCTAGCTGGACTACCACTCGATCGATCTCATCCGGGATGGTCAGTGCAACACCTTGCTGTCCATAACATTTATGAGTGCGATCGGACACAATAACCTTTGACCCAACCTGAACAATGTGCAGCCCAGCGATTCGGTCAAATGTCATCTTCCGTAACTTGGTAACGGCTCCCTTCATTCCCAGCATTTCACAGAATAGCTTCTTAGAAACCCAAAAAGCTGTTGCTAAGATCCTGTAGGAGTTAGCCTTCCAGTCCAGTTTATTTTGGATCACCAAAGTTTGTATGTCTTCTGGCTGAGACACAAACCAATTGGCTAGAGCCATTGCATCCATCGCTATCTGCGCCAGATGCCTGCTGCCACAGTCTTTTAGAAGTCTTTTCTTGAAAGCTCTCTGGCCTTGCGCTTCACCTCGTTCAAAAATATATCGCTCTAAAAGAATATTGAAGTGCTTCCCATAGTCTACCAACTCCTGGAACGTGCGCTCCACAAACTTCCCAAACCCACGGGCTACGTGGTTCATAGTTGCTTCTAGGTGTGCGGCTTCGTCTGTAATGTATGTAGCGGTCATGTTTTTCCCTCCAGTCTTTGTTATCCACTTAGAGCTTAACACACACCTCAGACACATTAGGTTAAAAAATATAAAGATTTTTGTTGACATCGTAGGTAGATTTGCTCGCTTATTATATTGAGATATCTGTCTTTGGGTATACAACAGGGTTAACGGTCATGTAACGGTCATGTAACTGAGCGACTAAAATCATCAGATTAGCGATCAGCCCAAATCGCCGTGAACTTTATTGGTTAAACGTTATAGCGATTGTTACTGAATTGCTCTTTATGTGCATTAATAAGCCTTTCTTGTCTGAAATGGACACGATCGACTTTAACTGTTATACTTAGGCGTATCCAGCCGAGCATATCAGGAATGGGTAGAGACTGCACATCTTCTACCCTCCCCGAAAGCGATGGACTATTAAGGTCGTGTGTTTCATCCGTGGGCTAAAGCCACACAATTTCACCCTACCGAACCTAAAAAGATGAAAAACTTTTTATCTGTAATGAAAGATTTGGATAATCCTCGGATCGAGCTAGATATAGAATCGCCGCCATCCAGGAGGGAAAAGCGGCTAAGGATTCTTCAAGAAAGGAATGAAGAAAAAAAGAATAGGTTAAAACACGCCGCAGAGGTCAAGTCCGCGCACTACAATAAGTAAACAATAGTTTTTCCCGTGTTCCCATCTGATAATGATGGGTTTTTTATAGGTATTCTGAGCGAATAGATTTCTGCTCTCAGTTCCTAGACTTCCGCTTAGTACCAGAAGCTGACGAAGGGCTGCTAAGGTTAAAACTGGCAGCATCTAGGTTTTGTAGAGTGCGACATTGCCCTGTGTGCCAATGGCGGCGTAGTTTGCGGTAGAAAGCTAAAGCTTATGAAGCTTTGCCCAAAGTTGTTAAAAAATTTCCTAAGCATCGCTGGCTATTTCT
>CASBQM010000229.1 GCA_949127645.1 Synechococcales cyanobacterium PMM_0036 | reverse complement strand
GGTGAAGAGTTTAGAGCTGCTTCAAAGAAATTAGCGTCCATCCTGGATTTTTTGTACCTTAATTTTTTAGACAGCTTACTGTTAAAAACCAACAGAAAAGGTACGCAAATAGACAGTAATTTTCTTGAGCAAGTCATTGATTTTTTGAAAGGTGCAAACTTCGCACCTTTCAAAAATCAACAGTTAACTGATGCAACCCGTCAATTTATTTGGCTGGCTTCGGCGCGGCGGCAGGTAACGTATCACCAAACCACTTCGTTACCAATTCCTTGATTTTGCCGCTGGCAATCATTTCTTTGAGAACCGGATTGAACTCAGCCGCGAGCGCTGAACCTTTGGGAAAGGCGATCGCTGAACCTGCCTGCTCTTCATTGGGAATGACAGTAAATTCCAAGTCAGTATTGGTAGCAGTAAATCCTTTAGCAACCGTATCTTCCATGATCACCGCGTCAATTCTTCCCGTTTTAAGTTCCTGCACAAGCTCGCTAATTCGATTAAGCGCCACAGGAGTCACGCCTTTAATTTTCTTAGCAACCCCTTCTTGAATCGAGCTGAGCTGAACTCCCACTTTTTTGCCAGACAGACTAGCTGCCGTCGTTAAGTTGCTGCCCTTTTTGGCAACGATCGTGTTTTTCGCTTCGTAGTACACATCAGAAAAATCGACGTTTTTCTTTCGCTCTTCCGTGGGAGTCATGCCCGCCATCACAAAATCTGCTCGTTTAGACTGCAAAGCAGGAAGCAGCCCGTTAAAGTCAATGTTTTGAATTTGCAGAGAATAGCCTTTTTTCTCAGCGATATATTTGGCAATATCGACATCGAACCCAATGATTTCCTGACCGCCGCTCGCCGAAGACACATATTCAAAGGGTGGGTAGTCGGCAGAAGTTGCCATCGTCAGAGTCTTGCTAGACCCTGCGCCAGAAGTTGTTCCACCGGGGCTACAGGCTGTAATCATCAAAACTGCGGCGATCGCAGTGAAGAATAGGGTCAATAAAAGTCGGATTCGTTTCATTGTAGGTATGTCTAATTGGATTGGTCTAAGTTTAACTAGCGCCCATTGGCTTTGCTTCGCGTCAAGCGCCTATGGCTTGACTTTGCGTTAAGCGCCCGTGGCTTGACTTTGCGTTAAGCGCCCATTGTAAAGTTGAAAGGCGATATAAATTTTGTGCGCATGGCTACCGACGGATAATTAAAGTCCCAAATCTACAGCAATTCGGTGAGCGCAAGCAAAGCCTGAAAACGCAACTGCGTTTAGCCCTTGCCCTGGAAAGGTGCTGTCCCCAACGCAGTAGAGTCCGGGGATAGCAGTCTGGTTGAATGGCATTCCCAGTAGACCCATGAGCTTGCGCCCTGGAATAGGCCCGTAGGTGCCGTCTTTGCGCCCCAAAAAGCGGCGGTGGCTGCGAGGAGTGCCGATTTCCATGTAGTCCAATCCTGCATCTAGACCGGGAAAGATGGCTTCCAGACGCTCCAGGATTTCACCCGCAACCTGCTCTTTTTTGGCTTCATAATCGTGAGGCGGTAAATCTTGCCAAGATTCTATCCAGCTTGGCGTGAAAGCATGGATGATGTGATACCCCGCCGGAGCCAAGTCTGGATCGAGCAGCGTGGGAATAGAGACAAAAATAGTGCCGATCGCCTCCTCCATATTTTGCCAATCTTCCAGCAGAATATGGTGACATTCAGTGCCCAGCGGCAAAACCTCGGCTTTGACCCCCAGATGGAGACTCAGGAAGCTCGGCGACTTTTCGTAGCGCTGCTGCCATTTTTGCTCAGCTAGAGGCATTTGGTCTTTGGGCAACAGCTTCTCGAAGGTGTCCCAGCGGGTGGCATTAGAGACAATTTTTTTGGCTCTAATCACTTCGCCTGAAGACAGCCTCACCCCCACCGCCCGACTGCCCTCTCGCAAAATCTCCGTGACTCTGGCTTTGTAGCGAATCCGGCTGCCCGCTTTCTCCAGTCCTTCCACTAGCTTCTGAGCAATTTGACCGACTCCACCCTTGGGATAGTTGATGCCGCCATAGTGACGATCGCTAAATACCATGCCTGCATTAATCATGGGAGTACGATCGGCAGGAACCACTGACCAGCAGTAGCATTCCATGTCGATAAAATTTAGAAGCTGCGGGTCTTGAATGTGACGACGGGCAATATCTCCCACGTTTTGCGGTAAATATTTCACTAGCCCCAGACAGGCAAACGGATGCTGAAAAAATACGCGCGTCAGGTAGCGCGGCTCTTCCAGAGACAGCAAATCCATCACGTTGAGGCAGTTAAACACCTGCCAGCACTCGTCATAAAACCGCCGAATGCCCTGCGCCTCATGGGGGAAATGAGCAATTAGCTCCTGCAAAAATTTCTCGTAATCTCGATGCACCTTCAAATCCAGGTCATTCGGCAGATGATAGTGAATTTGCACCGGGTCAGGCAAGGTTTCTAGACTAACATTGACGGCTTGCAGGGCGCGGGTGAGGAGATTGGTGGTGCCGCGATCGCCAAATCCAAAAATCATTGAGGCTCCGACATCAAACCGATAGCCTTCTCGCTCAAAATACCCAGCGCTGCCTCCCGGAATGACATAGCTCTCCAGCACCAACACCGCCGCCCCTTTTGCGGCAAGTTGGGTTGCTGTCACCAGTCCGCCAATGCCAGACCCAATGACGATCACATCAAAAGTTTCGGGTGGAGAATCGGGTAAGGGGCGATCGGCATGAGTCAGCGGCTCGGAAACAGAATCCATAGATTTCAAAGACGGATAAAACCTTTCCTATCAGTCTATCGATTTATGAACCCCAAACCTAAAAAGCAAATGTCAGGGAAAGAATATCAGGGAAGGAATGTTTGGGAAAGTCAGTTGATCAGACCTTTGGCAAGGTTGTTAAATTCTGCGGCATTGCTGAATGTAGATATGAATTGCCCTCATCCCCAGCCCTTGTATCTTAAGCACAGAGAGATAGACCGCCAGCCCTTGGATGCTTGACATCGTGGAGCAGCTAGGGTCATCTCTCTAGTTCAGGGGTCAAACTCGAATCTAAGCCTTCGGCAGGGCAAAGCCCAACGGCAGGGACACCCGATCCCGTATAACGCAAGGTTGAGTGATGCCCCGTCAAAACTCATAGGAACTGAACACATGGAGAATAAACTTATGACCTAACCTCCAAAGCGATCGCCTCTCACCAATAATCTTCGCCCTAATACCACACCCAGTTCAGCGCAAGGGGCGATCGAGCTTGATCCGAAGTATCGAGAGAACGCACAAATAGACAATGATTTTGATGGAATTCGGGAGAGTGATGTATGGCGATCGCTCGTAGAGGGCACGTAGGATAAGAGAGGGGCGATCGCATCAGGAATGGATGCAGCAATTAAAAAAGGTTAACAACCATGAGAGTTAAAGCACTCATTCATCCCGCAGAAGAGGGCAGATACTGAGCAGAAGTTTCAACTTTGCCCAGTTGCATTGCAGAAGGCGACACGATGAACGAAGTGCTGGATAATCTACAGCGTTTTGCGCTTGGTTAAGTGTGGGTTATGCAATTGAAAATTGCGGTAGGAGATGCGATCGTGGGTTAGCTAGAGGTTGCCAATAGCCAGCAACTTGAAAGGGAGATGAAAGAGCTTTCGCTTTATTCAGTCGATCGACAGCCTGTCCATTCTGGGAAAGCGGAATTCTGCCTTGCTTCTAGTGGAAACTGAGCGCAGGCATTGACTAACTGGCTGCTTTCAGACTGCGCGACGGCTTGCCACTCTTGAATCAAGGCTGGCGGAATTCGTAAGACGATCGCCTCTTGAGCAGTCGGTACTTCCAGCCGCAAAGTCTGATCCGGAAGAGCAGACAATATGGCTTGAAGCTCGTACTGTCCGACACTTTGCCCGACGCTAGGCTGGGCAACCGTAATTTGATCGGAGCGATCGGCGGCTGTCCACACCTGACCCTGAACGTTGCTCAATAGGATTGGCTGAGGATGATCAATCGCCACGCTGCCGGGAAACGCAACCAGCCGTAAATAAATTGCCTCCTCTGGCGCGTCGGGCTGCACACGCTTGAAGGCGATCACCTGCCAGCTTTGCCGATGCTGATCGCGTAAGGTGCGCCGCGACTGCACGACGATCGCCCCTGAATCGGCAGTTCGGAGAAGGCTGGCGTGAGCCGGAGTGTTAACCGTGCCGAATGTAATTAAAACCATGCCAAATGCAATGAATAGGAGGCGAGCGATCGCCGTCCATTGAGAAAACTGCTTGAGAAGATCCATCGTCACCCTCTGATTTTAGAGACCTCCGCTAGATAGAGTTGCCTCGGTAAAACTAGTTGCTTAAGTAATAATCAGTTGCCTAGGTAAAATTGTCGCTGAATTCAAGCCGTTAGCGATATTCTGAATTAATATTAGTGAAATCCGTGCGTCTAGGGGAATTTTCAGTGGCTAAGCAACGCCTCCCAAAACGTGAGCTAGTTGATTCTGAGCCATTATCGCCGCAGGAAAAGCTTCAGACACAGCTCAATTCTCTACTCAAACAGGAAAAATATCGGCAGGCGCTAGAGGAAATTCGCAAGGCGCAGCGCACTCAGCCTGATGTAACATTCACGCCCTCAGAAGCCGAAATCTGGCTGCTACGAGGCAAACAGGAATTTCAGAAAGGCGATTTTAAGCAAGCTGATCCTTCGCTCCGTCAGGCTTTAAACTTAGGATTGTTGGGTGAGTCTCATTACTGGCTAGCAAAAACGCTGGTGGCAACGAATCGGCTAGATGTGGCGATCGCCCTCATCCGACCCGCTTTTGAGGCAGGCACCTTGCCCAAAGATTACAGCATTTGTTACGCCAAGCTGCTATTGCTGCGAGGGGATACCGCCGCTGTTGAGCAGTTGTTGAGTCAGCAAGCCAAGCGGTTCCCGGCAGCCCAGCAGCATTGGATACGGGGTGTTTTGGCGTTAAAGGCAGATCAGCCTGAGGTGGCGCTAGCAGCATTCCAGAAGCTCAAGCGTCCCGTGACTCCGGGCGATCGCCCTATTTTCTGGCAGGTTTACACCCAGCAGGTTTTGAAAAATTGGGATGCGGCAGCGGCGCATCTGGGTCTAAAACCTTCAGCACCGTGGGCTTTTTCCTTTGGGAGACCCACCTATACCGAGCATCCGCTCTTGTACCGATTTGCCCTTTTGCAGCAAGGGAAAACCGGGGAGTCGGTGCAACAGATGATGTTTAATGAAGTCAATCCAGCTTTCAAGGAAATGGCTGAGGTGATTCATATCCTGGCGCTATTGGAGAATCTTGCCAAGAATGATCCCCATGAGGCGGCTCATGCCATGCTGAAACTCGATCGCCGTTCTACTAAATTCCCAGAAGTGGCAATCCTGCGTCCGGCACTGCTGACGCTGGCGGGAGAGCAGTCTATGACTCAGGGCGAGGTGAGTTGCGCCGCAGAATTTTGGCAGCTCTTGCAGCAGGAGCAGCCTTTTGAGCCGCAGTTGGCGGTAAATCTAATGAAAGTCCTGGATCTGAATGAGGACTACCAGGCGCTCCAGCGATTGCTGACTCGCATCATCAAATGGCTAGAGCAGGAAGTGAAGCAACATCCGCAAAACTGGTCAGAAGATCGCCGTAAAATGACGCTTTCCTACGCTCACTGCCGTTTGGCGGATACCTGGATGGCATTGGGCAAACAGCACGCCGCATTGGGCGAACTGCAAGCGGCAGAGCGAATTGATCCGCGATCGCCAGAAGCGATCGGACGACGGGGGCTAATTGCCGTGCTAGAAGAGCGCTATGACGAGGCAATTCAGCTCTTGACCCAAGCGCTAGAAGGAGGCTGCCGCACGGAGGAAATTTACGCCGTTCTGGTAGACACCTTGAAGACTTTAGGTAACTCAGCCGCCACATTAGAAGTTCGCCGTCGTTTTGGTAAGAAATTTGGAGATCTCAATCCCGAAGCCGATATTGAGGTTTTGCCCTGGGTAGAGGCGCTGTCTACCCGCAGTTACCCAATTTTCAGCCACCTCATTCAGGCAGGTAGTGAGATTGATCCACCTGTACGCGCCTGCCAGATT
>CASBQM010000228.1 GCA_949127645.1 Synechococcales cyanobacterium PMM_0036 | reverse complement strand
ATGAATTCTCAGACTGCCCCACCCTTCGGGAAGCAAGCTACACCCTAGCCCTCTCCCAAAAGGAGACGGAACAAGAGTTCTAGCTCCCTTCTCCCTAGGGAGAAGGGTTGGGGATGAGGGCAATTCATACTTGCATTCAGCAATGCCAGAAAGTTTCTGGCTCCAGTTTGCCAACCTTATCGGTAAATTTCCTATGAAATTGTTCAGCAGACCGTCAAAGAAGCGGCATCTCTACCCTCGCGTGCATATCAAAGTTGAGGATGGGCGGTTTCAGATTGCCGGATTAAATCAGTGGTACTCCTACTGGCGCGATCCCTACCATATGTTGCTAACCATTCCCTGGGCTGCTTTCGTTGCCCTGATTTGGCTATCTTATGTAGGGACAAATGCCATATTTGCGATCGCTTATTTGATAGGCGGAGATTGCATCGCCAATGCTCGACCCGGTTCGTTTACGGATGCTTTTTTCTTTAGCGTCCAGACGCTTGCCTCGATTGGTTATGGTGCAATGTATCCCAAGACTTTTTATTCTAATACGATCGTGACGATCGAGGCAATGACGGGTCTGATTGGCATCGCTCTTTTGACGGGGTTAGCTTTTGCCCGGTTCTCTCGTCCGACTGCGCGCGTTATCTTTAGCAAGGTGGCAGTGATTACAGCCTACGATGGCGTTCCGACCTTGATGTTTCGGACAGGAAATAAGCGCCGCAACCAGATTTTGGAGGCTCAGCTACAGGTCTATCTCATGCGCAATGAGGTCAGCGCAGAAGGTCAATCTATGCGACGGTTTCATGACTTGCAGCTTGTGCGCAGCCGCACCCCTAGCTTCACCCTAAGCTGGACAATTATGCATCCGATCGATGAAAACAGCCCGCTCTATGGGGTAACGGATGAAATGCTGAAAGCTCAGCACGTGACGATCGTGGCTTCGCTCAGCGGGCTGGATGAAACCGTGATGCAGGTGATTCATGCCCGTCATATCTATGCTGCCCAAGACGTACTCTGGAATAACCAGTTTGTCGATATCTTTCACGATACCTCAGAGGGACACCGCTACCTTGATTACAACTACTTTCACAACGTTATCCCGCTAGAGTAAAGTTGGCTACTCGTCTAGTTCCAAGGATTTCTTCTCTTTAAGTATCGGCTTGACGACAACACGTCCGTTCTCAACGATCGTGCAGGTCTTAGACGCAATTACGCTGCACCCCTCTGGAGCATTCTTCACCCGATTGCAGTGCTGCAAAGCTTGCTGCTGTTGACTCAGCACTACGACACAACAGCTAGAATTTACTATCATAGAGACCATTATTCAATCTATATCCATTATCCCTCCATAGCAGAACTAATGCTGGCGGAGAACCGAATTGTTTTGGGTAGGGGTGCATTGCCAAATGACATGAATTACCCCAGCCTATTAAATATCCTCAAGCAGCAACCGTGCCAGACTTGGCAACGCTTCACCGTAGGTGGGATGGATGTGAACCGATCGCTCTAACAACTGCCAGGTTGCGCCCGCCTCCATTAGAGATAGGAATATATGCACCAGTTCAGCCGTTTCGTATCCCACTAGGGTTGCCCCTAGGATCTTATGAGTATCGTTATCAATCACCATGCGGTAAAATCCCAGGTCATGCCCCCATTCGATCGCCCGCGCAATGTGATTCATGGGCAACGTGACGGCTCGTGCATTGATGCCTTGTTGTTGAGCTTGCTCTAATGTTATCCCCACGCGTCCAACTTGAGGTTCTGTGTAAACCGCATAGCCAAGGACGCGATCGTTCCGCGTCCGGTTCTCTCCAGATAAGATGGCTTTCACGCGGCGGTAGTCTTCCCACGACACATGGGTAAAGGCAGGCTGTTTTGCCGCATCGCCGATCGCGTAAACTCCAGAACAGGTAGTGTGGAACTGGTCGTCAATTTTAACGAATCCTTGATCATCTAGCTCAATTCCACTGGCGGCAGCATTTAATGCCCTGGTGTTGGGTTTTCGCCCTACCGCAATCAGCAAGGCTTCTCCCTGGAGCCGCTCACCATTACTTAAGGTCAGACTAAACACCTTATTCTCGTGTGCAACCTGATTCACATTTACTCCGCTTACATTCACTCCAAGATGGAGCTGAATTCCATCCTGCTGGAAAGCATCTGCTAAGACCGCGCTCACATCAGGCTCCTCCTGACCCAGGAGGCGATCGCCCCGCACAATTAGATGGGTCTGACTGCCTAAACGTGCCAATCCCTGTCCCAATTCCAAGCCAATATAGCCGCCGCCAATCACCAGTAAACGAGGAGGTAATGCGTTCAAGTCAAAGAAGTTGCGGTTGGTGAGGTAGGGCGTTCCGGCAAGACCCGGAATGTCAGGAATCAGCGATGATGTGCCCGTGTTGATGATCACCAAAGGAGCCTGAATTGTGAGATCACCCCCTTTGACAGTTCGTTCGCCAGTGAACGAAGCTTCGGCACAAATCACTCTGACACCCGCCGTATCCAATCGCTGATGAACGCCTTGATTGAAGCTATGACGAATTGCCCGTACCCGCTCCATGACCGCAGGAAAGTCTACTCTAACCTCAGCGTGAATACCCAACTTTTCAGCTTGACGCGATCGCCCTGCGGCATGAGCTGCCGCCAAGAACGCTTTGGAAGGAGTACAGCCATAGTTAATGCAGCTACCGCCTAGAGCATCCCGCTCAAACAGAACAACCTTACGCCCCTCTTTGGCAAAATCAGCCGCTAATGGAATACCGCCTTGACCGCTCCCAATCACAATCACATCTGCTGTTTCCATCAGTGCTGAACTCCTGGGGGATAGTTTGCTTCCATAACACTCTCACACTTTATTTGGCGTGAACAGTCATTCTTTCGGCTCTACTTTTGGCTTTATGGGTACAAAAATGCGAGATCATCCTAGGTTTTGGCAAGATATGAAAAAATAAGAATGGCGAACTGGCTGACTGACAAAACTTAAACCACCCTCACCCCAATCCCTCTCCCAGAGAAGGAGAGGGGCTTTAAGCTCAAGAAACTTTCTGACTCCCCTTCTCCCACGCGGGGAGAAGGGGTTGAGGGATAAGGGGGCTAGATTTGTCAGTCAACCAGGAGTAGTGGATCTAATTTAGATAAGCGATCGCCAATGGTGAATCTTGCTCGGTCTTGGCTTGAGCTTCGTTATGATGTTTTTTCTTGAATACCGAGGCGAACTTGCCGCCCTTAGCGCCGCCTTAATTTGGGCGATCGCCTCCCTAGTTTACGTAGGCTTAGGCAAGCAAATGTCGCCGCTGCTGTTGAACTTCGCCAAGAATGGGGTGGCGATCGCTCTCATTTTGCTGACGCTGCTGTTTCAAGGCAATCTTGATCCGCAGATTGGCGGCTTTAATCTGGGTTTGCTAGTGCTAAGTGGCGCGATCGGCATTGGCTTTGGCGATACGGCTTTCTTGGAATCGCTCAACTGTTTGGGTGCAAGGCGATCGCTCTTAATGGAATCTCTGGCTCCGCCTTTGGCAGCCGTGCTGGCAAGTCTTTTTTTGACAGAACATCTGAGCCTACAGGCGTGGCTCGGCATTTTTTTGACAGTGGCGGGCGTGGCTTGGGTCATAGCAGAGCGTGCCCCTGATCGAGCGCAGATGCAGCCACTCCGAGGGATTGGCTTTGGGCTATTGGCGGCTTTGGGTCAGGCAAGTGGAGCCGTACTGTCGAGAGCGGCTTTGGCTGAAACCAGCGTTAGTCCGCTGTGGAGTACCCTCATTCGACTATTGGCGGGAATGGCGGTTCTACTGGCACTCATTCTCCCCAAACGGCAGGTCTGGAAGGGCTTTCAACCGCTGCGATCGCCCCAGTTTTTACAAATATTAATTGGCACCTCTTTCGCTGGCACCTATCTAGCAATCTGGCTTCAGCAAACGGCGCTCAAATACACGGCAACCGGGGTAGCGCAAGCCCTAACGGCAACCAGCCCGCTGTTTGTCATTCCTCTGGCGATCGCGTTGGGTGAACGGGTCAGTTGGCGATCGGTGGCAGGGATAATGACCGCAATCTGCGGCGTTTGGCTATTGCTGAATTTCGGCTAGCTCTTATGCCGACCTGGCTTGGAGCCACTTGCTTTAATGACAATCCATCGACCCGTAGCTGGGTCACGGTAGCTGCTGAAAGGATTGGTTCTTAAGGGCTTGGTACAGGTTTTCATCATGGCTAAAATCTTTCACAAGAGGAAAGAGTGAGACACTGCTGATTTCCTATTAAGGTACCCACTTCTTCAGCTCAGTGAACAGCGTATAATTAGCTGGATCGGCTATCAAATAGTCTAGGTTTCCCCAGAATTTTTACTGACCCAGCATAGCTGATTTAAAGCGGGACACATCACCATGGCTTTAGAGGCGATCGCCAACCAACTAGAGAGATTTGCTGAACTTCAATATTTCATTGAGGCATCGGCTGTCACTGTTTCGGCTCTCTCTGGCATGATTGCAGCCCGCGAAAAGCAGCTAGATATTGTTGGTACCTATTTTATTGCGTTCATCACCGCTTTTGGGGGCGGAACTCTACGGGATGTTTTGCTGAATCGGCGACCCTTATTTTGGGTAAGTCATCAGGAATATCCTATTCTTATCTTTGTCTTATCTATTCTGTTCCTCTATTATTCTCAGAGGCTAACGCCGATAAAGCCTTTGGCTAGAAATTCGTTTAATCTGATAGATGCTTTAGGTCTCGCATTGTTCAGTATTTCTGGGACATCTTATGCACTAGCCGATCGCATTCCTCCCTTTATTGCGGTTCTATTTGGTGTGATAACGGGAGTATTCGGTGGCGTTCTCCGCGATGTTGCTTTAATACAAATTCCGGCCATTTTTCGTCAATCTACACTGTACGCAACCTGCTCTTTTCTGGGCGGCTGGACATATTTGCTCTTTCTACTGCTCAAATTTTCGCCCTCCTTCGCAGGTGCAGCCGGATTCACGGCAGTAGTTGTTTTGAGAATGCTTGCCTTGCACTATGGTCTAAAGCTTCCCGTTCTCTACTCCAAAGATCTGCCCGACCCATTCTCGCGCCTTCCAGGAAAAGACCTCTAGGGCTTCAGATTATCTTCTAAAATCCCTGGGATTAAGACTTGATCGATCGCATGAATCACGCCGTTATCTGCCAACAGATCAAGCTGGATAACTTGAGCTTGATTGATTTTGATCACACCCTGCGATCGCTCTACAGCCACCACTGATCCCTCTTCGGTAGGGGCTTCATCGATTTCAGCCAAATCATCTGAACGAACATCCCCCGACAAAATGTGGTACATGACGATTCGCTTTAGCGTGGGCAGATCACGGAGCAGCGCATCTAGTGTTCCGGCTGGCAGCGAAGCAAAGGCATCATCTGTTGGAGCAAGTATTGTGAAAAAGCCAGAGCTATTCAGCATATCGGTAACTTCTGTCGCTGCGATCGCCTGAATGAGCGTCTTAAAGGAACCCGCACTTGCAGCCGTATCAAGCAAATTAGCCATAGATTTCACCTTCTATTCATTGACATCTCAAAGTCTATGCAGCTTCAATATAGCGGTTCTCAGGTGAGTAGAAATAGCTCCTAGGGTGGTAGATATTGGCAGCAAGATAGAATTCGCGGATTATTGCGTATTTTTTGAAGCGTTTATTTTTTGGAACACGGTGCGAGAGATGAGCTTATGCAACTACCGACTTTCTCCAGTTAGCAGCCGTAAAGCGTACTTCGTTAGAGGTTCTCACTACATCTGCTTCATCCGTGCCAACGACTTCACCGTTGATTTTGACGTTTGGGCTAGAGTAAATATTGCGGCGATCCTTGGCATAAGACATCACGTCGCCAACACCGCTTGCAGTAATATAACCGTGAGAGTAATCAAAAGCTGAATCAGAATCAACGTGAGCGCTATCATGTGCAGCGCCCAAATTATGACCTACTTCATGACCTAGTGAAAACCGAGTCTTAACATTATCAATTTGCACCACATTGAATGCGTACGCTTCAAACTCAGGAACGACTTGGCTCATTGTATATGAATTGCCGCCTGTATTAGACTTCTTCACAAACAGGCTAACAATATCCGCACCGTACTGATCACGTAATGTATGAATATCATCCATGTAGCCGTCTGACTTACTCTGTAGACGAGTCAAATCGGTATTAGAGTTACCCGACTCAGCGTAAGTAACTTCAGTCGTGTGGACTAAACGAAGCCACTGAATAATACCGCTATTGGCATAGCCCTAATTCACTTCATCTACTGCCGCTTGGAGCCTGGATAGCAATGGCTCTCTAGTTCCGGGTCTGGGCAATGGCGGCGTACTGGCAACTCTAACCCATGCCGCAAGCGGAGCGCCCAGTCTGTCTACTTTAAATGTTGTGCTGGACTCTACGCTTAACTCTCTAGCATAGACAAACGCTCATTCCGAAAAGTCAGCAACGCTGTGGCGTTGCTGACTTTTCGGCTGAGGTTATGTACGTATGAGATTACGCAGTTCTCACCGGGTTCCTAAAAGGTTCAGCAAATGGTTTATGTCACCGGCTACCCTACTCAACGATTAACGGCACTCATAGCTTGGGCATGATAGCGATCGCCTGCCGTAATTCCCTTGGGAGCAGCGTCCTCAATCTGTCTCAGCTCATCGGGGGTCAATGTCACCTCAGTCGCGCCAACATTCTCCTCCAGATATTTCCGGCGTTTTGTGCCTGGGATGGGTGTAATGTCCTCACCTTGAGCCAGCAACCAGGCGAGAGCGAGTTGACTAGGCGTTACGCCCTTTTGAGTAGCGATCGCCTTTACTTTCTCGACCAACTCTAGATTTTTGTAGAAGTTTTCGCCCTGGAATCGTGGCGATTGACGACGGTAATCATCAACCGCTAAATCCTCCGGCTTGGTAAACTGCCCTGACAAAAAGCCGCGACCGAGCGGGCTGTAGGGCACAAACCCAATGCCTAACTCACGAAGGGTCGGCAAAATTTCGTCTTCAGGATCACGGCTCCAGAGCGAATATTCGGTCTGCAAAGCGCTGATGGGATGCACCGCATAGGCTCGTCGGATGGTTGCCGGGGCTGCTTCAGATAAACCCAAGTAGCGAACTTTGCCTTGCTGCACCAGTTCTGCCATTGCGCCTACCGTATCTTCGATCGGCACGTTGGGATCAACGCGATGTTGGTAGTAAAGGTCGATCACATCTACATCCAACCGTTTTAGCGAGGCATCGCAAGACTGACGCACATACTCTGGGCTACCGTTGACCCCTTTCCAGCCGCCGTCTTCGGTACGGACGTTGCCAAATTTCGTCGCCAGAATCACGCGATCGCGGTGATCTTTGATTGCCTTGCCCACCAACACTTCATTGGTGAAGGGACCATACATATCGGCAGTATCCAGGAAAGTAACTCCCAGTTCCAAAGCGCGATGGAGAGTGGCGATCGACTCTGCTTCATCGCGTCCTGCATAGAACTCAGACATCCCCATGCAGCCAAGTCCTAGTTCAGAAACAGCCAATCCTTGATTGCCTAATTTTCTCGTTTTCATCATTTTCTCCTGATGGTTGTGTGATTCAAAATCAATTGAATAGCTTAAATTGAATAGCTCAAAACAAATTGAGCGACCTATCGTTCCTGCTCTGTCGGACGAATAAGAATTTCGTTAACGTTGACGTGGGGAGGTTGCGTGACGGCATAGACGATCGCTGCTGCAATATCCTCACTTTCCAGGTTTTTGACCTAGCCGTAGAAGCTTGCGGTTGTCTCTTTCGCTT
>CASBQM010000227.1 GCA_949127645.1 Synechococcales cyanobacterium PMM_0036 | reverse complement strand
CGCCCCTTAACGCGCTCAACCGCGTGGTGCTGCTCTGCTACTACCGCGACGACCGCGTGATGCGCTCGCTGGGCCAGGAGCCACGCTCGCCGTTCCCGAAGGGCCATGTCGTTGAGCAGGGCGACTGGTCGCTGCTCGATCCGGTGAAGAAGCGCGCGCCGATGTGGCGACCCGTTCGATGAACTACACGAGCAGGAACTTTGTTGCCTCGAGTAGCCAATCCAATATGGCGATAAGGTTGGGGTATTCAGTGAGCAACTTGCGGAGCAAGGCGTCATGGGCGTGAGCCCATTGCACGACTACGAAGAATCCACCGCCGATTTCCGCCTTGTTACGTAGCGCCAACCTAAACGCCGACCGCGCAAAGTTGCGCATCGTACCCAGTTGGAAGGCCAACGCTCGGTCTGAAGCGATTGTTGTGTTCTGAGCGACGGCCTCCGTATCTCGAAGAATGCTGATTGCATCTTCGGTGGCTAACTTCTCTCGTTCCGCACTGTCGATGGCACTTGTAAATTCGCCAAATGCAAATTGGGCCCGGTTGCGTTCATCTGGACCGAGACGGTGCCTGTCCATCTCATCGAGGTAAGGATCACAACCAACGTAAATGTTCCAAGCCTGAATCAGCTCCTTTAGAGAGCCGGCTATTCCCTCTGGCAATGGTGGATGGTCTGGGTCTTCTTTCCCGCGTCTTCTCTGATCAACCTCGAGATCGTTCCGAAGCGCATTTCCTCGCAAGACGGCTGGGCCGGGCGACAGTGTGAGAGGTGAGTGTCCAAGGCTGGATCGAAACTTCAATACTGTTACAGCGAGTGCGGCGAGAGAGTTACTCGATGCGCAAGCGGCCTCGAGTGCTGTGACCCTTTCGACCAGCTCCTGATGGAGGTCGTGGCTTAATTGATCGTCTAGGAGGGAGGACTGTCCAGCTTCGCGATCGAGATGGACTTGGCTGGCGTCGGTAATGGTGAAATTGACACTGGTTGTCTCCTGCGCATCGATATCGTCGGGGCTTGGTTCAAATGCGGCAGGATTCACCGGCTCATCTAAAGGAAGATCCTCGATTGATGGGGTGGCGCCAACTAGCCAACCGTTTACCTTGGCGGCATCTGGCCAGAGGACGGCGGGAATAGTTGCGTAGTACCTGCTGTTGAACTTGTAGAACGACCCACCAACGAATCGATCTCGAAGCCAAACCGCCCACGGACGCCAGTTCTCTCCTCGCGCCAAAGCAGTCGCGACTACTTGGTTCGCCGTCATTGCGCCGCCCGCTGGCTGAAGCGGCATGATCAATATGTTCGTAGTAGGTGCTTCCAGAATGGATTGCGACGCAATGCTGTCCGAATGAACACCTCTACTCAACCGCGGATCGAGATCCAGAAATGCCTCAAACGCACGCCGAACGGCTCCTTTGTCGACAAAGCCGGAATGAGCTGCCTCCAAGAAGTAATCCAAGGCGAAGGCTACGCGGCTGGCTATCAGCGATTTGTGTTCCTGTTTCAGTGTATGCTGAACCAGTGCCCGGAAGCGTCGAATCTCCTTACGGCTGAACTGGTTCTCGAAGCTCGCGCTGTACGCATAGGCTGCAATTCCAAACGCAAGGACCACAAGGTTGTCGTCTTCTCTACGTGCGGACCGAGCCAATGGGATCAAGACACGAATAAGCGTCCTGATCAGGAGCGCAATCAGTTGCGAAGAGCGGTGCCGACGCGTGATGTCGTCGGCAAGCTCTTTGTTGGTGGGTGCTCTAGCCACGCGGTCCTCGAGGGAGACTCAGGGCGAGGAGTTCAACGCAGCCGGGCACGCTAGTCAAACCGAGGCACCCGATGCTGAGTTTAGACGTCCCACATGCCACCATCACAAGTGACAGGCCTGATCCCACGTTAACCTTCGCAAACCCGCAGCCTTTCTTCAGGTTCGACATGAGAGTATCCTTCTTTGCAACCAATGAGAGTGATCATGTCGGAATTTGAGGCCGCGTTGGCCTTCCTCAATGAAGAATTCATGAAGTCTCTTACGGGTGCACTAATTGGAGCAGGTGCCGGCGCATTGGCTGCCCAATATATCGTTGAGCGCAGCAAACAGCGCGACGACTTCATTAAGGAGATCAGAAACCTAAACGCAGCAGTGACTATTGCTTACAGCATCACGAATACCTTCATCAATACCAAGAGACAGATCGTGAAGCCGTTGATTGAAGAGTTTGATGCTGCGCACGCTTCCTTCTTGGAGGCGAGCAAAATGGGCGGGGATGGACGAACTATTGTCTATCCCGTTAGCCTTCAGACGTTCACCTTAACAAGGAGTCCCATCGCTCAGCTGCAGGAAATTATCATCAACCGAATGTCCGCGCCGACTAGAGCATTGAGCGTAGTCGTTATGCTGGATCGGACGCTGCACGGGCTCGAACGATTCATAGACGAGCGCAATGCGTTGATGGGCGAATTCAGAGAAAATGGCGTTTCTCCGTTTGTGTACTTTGGCATAAAGGTTTCTTCGGACGGAGGAGATGCTAGGGATGCGCGTTATG
>CASBQM010000226.1 GCA_949127645.1 Synechococcales cyanobacterium PMM_0036 | reverse complement strand
TCTCTAGGTGGCGATTGGCAGCTAGAGTTTACCACCGGTCACATCCATAGCCCCTTAGCTTTTGAGGCAGAGGCGATCGCTTCCTATCAAGGCGTTCTTGCTATCACGATCAACGAGACTTTTAGCCTAGGGGATGTTGCAGAAAAACCCTGGCTATTCGGCGTTGATGCCTCTGCTACAGGGCAAGATCAGCCTTACCTGACCGCCAGATCCACGCAAGCCCCCTCAGCAAATGGGCTTCAGGGCAACCCTCCCGGCAGTACGCCAGACCCCATAGGCAGCGGCACCCTCAGACTAACCGGCACCAAGAATGACCAGGCAGCCTTTGTGGTCTACAACTCGCCTATCTCTGCAACGGGCGGTCTACAAATCAAGTTCGATTTCTTCTCCTATGGCGGCACAGGTGCAGATGGCATCGCCTTCTTCTTAATTGACGGCGCTGCTTCTCCTACGGTCGGTGGCGCATTTGGAGGTTCCATTGGCTATGCCAACAGAACAACGCCGATCGCAGTTCCAGGAATCGTCGGGGGCTACCTAGGGATTGCCCTTGATGAATTTGGCAACTTCTCCAATCCCACTGAAGGACGCATCGGCGGTCCCGGACAAACCCCTGACTCAGTTTCCGTGAGAGGGAGCCAAGCCAACGGCTATCAATATTTGACGGGAACGGGCACGCTGCCTTTTAGCATCGATAATCCTGGCGCAGGAGCGACACGCGATAATTCTAAGCGCACGGCACAAATTGACCTGACTGCCGCTGGGGTATTGACTGTGCAGGTTGACGGCAATGGAGATGGTGACTTTGTTGATCCAGGAGAACAGGTCATCACCAATTTCAACGTTGCTGCGGTCAATGGCGCGCTGCCTCCCACCTTTAAGTTTGGCTTTGCCAGCGGTACGGGCGCTCAAACCAACATTCACGAAATTCGCAATTTGGTGATTGATTCCAATCTGCTACCCAATGCAGTCGATGCATCGGTGCGGGTTGAGCGAGGCGCTACCGCAAACCTGACGGGCTTATCGGCAGTTGATTCCGATGGAACGATCGCTTCCTACACCCTTTCCACCTTACCCGCTGCTGCCAGCGGTACGCTCTTTTTGGGCAATCCAGCCACGGGCGGCACGGCAGTCATCGCTGGACAAGTCCTCCAGCCTGGACAAATAACTCAGCTTTTCTTTCGGGCAACTTCCACCTTTAACAGCGGCAGCTTCACCTATACCGCTACCGACAACCGTGGAGGCACTGACCTGACTCCAGCAACCGTTTCTTTGGCGCGTCCAGGTGCCATCAATCAACCTCCTGTTGCCAGAGACAGTAGCGTTGACCAAATAGAAGCCAACCAGCCCAAACAGTTAACTGGGCTAATTGCAACTGATCCAGACGGGACGATCGCCTCTTATACGGTTGTCACTCTGCCCAAGGCTACCAGTGGCGCGCTGTTCTTGGGCAATCCAGCAGCAGGGGGAACAGTCGTTCGGGCGGGGCAGCAGTTGACTCCGGCACAGGTTAACCAGCTCTTTTTCAGGGCAACAGATGCCTTTAGCCTTGATACCTTTACCTACACCGCAACTGACAATGGGGGAGCTAGCGATCTCACCCCAGCTACCATTACCCTGAGAGGTGTTCGCAACGACCCTTCTCCTATTGGCGATTGTGTCGAGGGGCGCATGATGCGTGGTCATGCCTCTGGTGAAAACTTAATCGGCGGCGGCAATGCAAACCGGATCATTGGTTTTGCAGGAGACGATCGCATTAAGGGGCGGGGCTGCGGCGATCGCATTGATGCAGGTCTGGGAAGCGACTGGGTATCAGGTGGAGACGATAACGACGTTATCAAGGGGCAACAGGGCAGCGATCGGCTCTTGGGCGATAAGGGCAGCGATAATCTGGCAGGCGGTTTAGGCAGTGATAGTCTCTATGGCGGCAGAGGCAGCGATACGATCAGCGGCGGGCGTGGCAACGACATCATCTACGGCAGCACGGGCAACAACGTCATTACGGGCGGGCTAAACAACGATACGCTTTACGGCGGCAGAGATAAAGATCTGCTTAACGGCAATAGCAGCAACGATGTTTTGCTCGGCGGCAATGGCAATGATATCCTCAAAGGCGGTCTGGGTAGTGACAAACTGGATGGCGGCAACGGCGACGATCTCCTTACAGGAGGACGAGGCAACGACACTCTAACAGGTGGAAAAGGACGCGATCAGTTTATCTATAACGCCATTACAGATGCGATCGATACCATCACGGACTTCCAAGTAGGGCAGGACAAGATTGTTCTTAAAAGCCTTTTCTCTAAGTCAGGCTATGGCAGCAATAGCCCTTTCAAAACCTATGTCAAACTTGTGCAGTCGGGTGCTAACACGATCGTCAGCATAGATGGCAATGGGGATAAAACAGGAGGCTTTCTCAATCTAGTCACGGTTCTAGGCGTAAGTTCCACTAGCTTGACCGCTAGCAGTTTCGTGGTGTAGCGATCGCCTCAAAGATTTTAAAAAGCTGAGCGTTTCTCTGTGGGAAACGCTCAGCTTTTTATTGTTGCTTAAACAGCGATTTAGATAGTGCCACTCTTAGCCAACCTGATTTTAGCTAACCCGATCTTAGCTGACCTGATGGCGATTCCAGAGGTTTCGCCGCTTTTTAGGGAACGCCACCCCTAGAGAACTATGAAAATCTTCTTGAACTTTGTGGGTCAGACAGCGCGAGACTTGCCGCACAATCTGGTTAAGGAGGCGATCGCCCGTCGTTTGAATAAGCGGCTGAGGCAGGGCGTGAATAAAGCGAGGAAATTGAATCATTACGTTCAAGTCTAGCTCCCACTCAATCCGCGTGATGCAGTCAGGAGGCTGGATACCCGCAGCCTGGGAGAAATCTGGCTCAGTTTCGACGAGCTGCAATTCTGCCCGAAAATCGACATCGTAACCCGGCGGTTCATATCCTGGCACCGCGATCGTCTGGATTCGGTAAACACCCTGATTTTGAGGCAGCAGGTTCAGACCCACTTTAGGTTCCACCTCGTAACTAAAAGAGCCGAATCTGCCGATAGTCAGAGCATAGCCAGTTTCCCCAATCAGCTCAGCCTTCATGGGATGGGCACAGCGAGGAAACCACTCACGATGAGCATCTAAATATCGAGCGACGGCTGCGGCATCCGCATACATCTCCATGCAGCTCGAAAAGGCACCGTGAAAGTAAGATACTTCACCGCCCTGTGCTTCTTTATCCAGATTGCTCTCAATATGTTCTGAGGTGGCACCCAGAACAAGGCTGTGAGCTGTTTCACTGGAATAATATTCAGCCGAATTTGCCTGCATAAAACGCTTTCCTGCAATCGTTGCTGTACTGTTGCCCGGGCTACCCCAAAGCAACGGGGTAAGATGGGCTGAAGTTCAATAATCTTGAGCTTAATCATCCGTTACGCGATCTAGCTTAGTCTAGCAGCCGATCGGGCGAGGGGTCAGCCCCCTACCTAATCCCTTCACCAACACAGCATATCTCTGAATTTATTTCTGTAGCCATGTCTGATCTACGGAAAGACGCATGAATATTCCCTAATGTGGGACTATTAGCACACTGGATTTACGGAGACATTTAATTTACGGAGATGCGAAGTTCTTGCTTAGGGTTCCTAGCACTGCTTTCTGGCATCGCTTCCTAACATTGCTTTTCCTCATTCGTATTTAACCTGACCCGATTTAACCTTGTGACTGACTGAAATCTTATTTAGTTTCGCGGAGGGTGAAGTTATGAAGGCATTTGTTGCGGGAGCCACAGGACAAACTGGACGGCGGATTGTGCAAGAGTTAGTCCGGCGCGATATTCTGGTGCGTGCCATGGTCAGAGATTTAGAAAAAGCGCGGCAAATTCTACCGGACGGCGTAGAGCTAGTGGTGGGCGATGTCTTGAAGCCCGCCGGGTTAGAAGAGGCGATCGCCGATTCCACTGTTTTGATTTCGGCAACGGGAGCCGCCCCCAGCTTTGATCCGACTGGACCTTACAAAGTTGACTTTGAGGGCACCAAAAACCTGGTCAATGCCGCCCGTGAAAAAGGTATCCAGCAGATTGTCATGGTTTCTTCGCTCTGCACCTCTCAGCTTTTTCATCCTCTAAATCTGTTCTGGTTGATTCTCGTCTGGAAAAAACAGGCAGAAGAATATCTTCAACGCAGCGGTATAGACTACACGATCGTCCGTCCGGGGGGCTTAAAGAATGAGGACAATGCAGATGCGATCGTCCTGTCAGGTGCCGACACGCTGTTTGACGGCAGCATTCCCCGTAGCAAAGTCGCTCAGGTTTGTGTGGAGGCTCTGTTTCAACCCGAAGCTAAGAATAAGATTGTTGAAATTGTCGCCAAACCGGATGCGCCTGTCCAGTCGTTAGAAGTTCTGTTTGCCAACGTTGCGTAAGAGAGGCGAGATGGGAGCGCCTGTAAATCTGCTGAAAACGTT
>CASBQM010000225.1 GCA_949127645.1 Synechococcales cyanobacterium PMM_0036 | reverse complement strand
GTGCCTCGTACCGTCATTTTTGGCGGCAAGGCAGCTCCCGGCTACTTTATGGCGAAGATGGTGATTAAGCTGGTCAACTCGGTTGCCGATATAGTCAACAACGACCCTGACGTTGCCGGACGCTTGAAGGTCGTCTTTGTAGCCAACTATTCTGTCTCGTTGGGACAGTTTGCCTACCCCGCTTCCGACCTGTCAGAGCAGATTTCTACCGCCGGGAAGGAAGCTTCTGGGACGGGCAACATGAAGTTTGCGCTCAACGGCTCTTTGACGATCGGCACTCTAGACGGAGCCAACGTCGAGATCCGCGAAGAGGTAGGAGCCGAGAACTTCTTCCTGTTTGGTCTGACGGCTCAGGAAGTCACGGATCTCAAGGCAAAGGGCTACAAGCCGCAGGATTACTACAATTCCAATCCAGCACTGAAGCGAGTGGTGGATCAGCTTGCATCAGGCTTCTTTTCACCCAAAGATCCAGGGCTATTTATGCCGATCGTCAGCTCTCTGCTGAACTCAGATGAATATATGCTGTTTGCCGACTTCCAGGCTTACATGGACTGTCAGGCTCGTGCGGCAGATGCCTACCGCGATCAAGACAACTGGACGCGGATGTCGATCCTCAACGTCGCCAACATGGGCAAGTTTTCGTCTGATCGATCGATCGCTGAATACTGCACGGATATTTGGAATGTGCAGCCTGTCCCCATTCAAATGGATGAGTACTCTCAATCAGGCGCAGGTCTGAAGGTGAGAGAAATCCACGTCGTCTAGGTTCTAAGGCATTAGACGCAGGGCAAAAAGCCTCTCTCCGTTTCAGAGAGAGGCTTTTTTAAAGCAATTACTGCAAAAACTGACATCATCCAAAACCAATACGCTAGACTTGTGAGAAATGGGGATAGTTTGTGTCCCTGATTTTTGGCGTTGGGGCTTTGTTGCTGAAATGGTGCTGCGTAAAACAGCATTGTTCAAACATCATTCCATGCTCGAAGTGGGTCGGTGCCCACTTTTTTTAGTTTTAGGTGCGCATTTAACTCTCTCATGACCCATCCGTTGATTCCTCAAGTCATTGATATCGCCACTCCTGTTGCAGCAACGCTTGAACTCGATGTTGTAGGCGCTGTATTTCAGACTAATCAAAGTCCGCCTGTGTTACGGGTCGATATCCGCAATCGGCAGGACGAAACGAGCTTGAGCGACTGTGAACGTATGAGCCGTGCTTTAGAAGCTGCCCTAGATGCCGTTAACCTCATCCCCGACCTGTACGTTCTAGAAGTCTCTAGCCCTGGTATTTCTCGATCGCTAGAGACCGATCGGGAGTTTATCTCCTTCAAAGGGTTTCCAGTCGTGGTTACAGCCGACCCGCCCCATGAAGGTCAGGTGTCCTGGACAGGCAACCTAGTGCGGCGAGACGACGAAACTGTTTTTCTCAATCAAAAGGGACGGGCGATCGCCATTCCTCGTCACTTAGTCAGCAAGGTGCAGCTTGTCGAGCGATCGCTATGATTGCTTGCCCATAGCCGCTCACTCCTCAGAACTTAATAACTTAAAACTTGAAACGAGGTTCATCCTATGTCAATGGTCACTCTACCAGGGCTACAAGATATGATCGAAGGCATCAGCCGCGACCGTAACTTGCCCAAACACGCCGTTCAGGCGGCCCTGCGAGAAGCCTTGCTCAAGGGCTATGAACGCTATCGGCGCACCCACCGTCCGGATAGCTCTATCTTTGACGAAGAATATTTCGATAACTTTGAAGTAGAGCTAGATATTGAAGACGAAGGCTTTCGGGTGCTGGCAACCAAAACGATTGTCGAAGAGGTCTCCAATGGCGACCACCAAATTTCTCTAGATGAAGTACAGGAAGTTGCGGCTGAAGCCCAGCTTGGTGACACGGTGGTGCTAGACGTAACGCCTGAACAAGGGGAGTTTGGGCGGATGGCGGCGATCCAAACTAAGCAGGTCTTGGCGCAAAAGCTCCGGGATCAGCAGCGCAAGCTCGTCCAGGAAGAATTTCAGGAGCTAGAGGGCACCATCCTACAGGCCCGGGTACTACGGTTTGAGCGCCAGTCTGTCATTATGGCGGTCACGAGCGGCTTTGGTCAGCCAGAAGTAGAGGCAGAGCTGCTAAAGCGCGATCAGTTGCCCAACGACAACTACCGGGCGAACGCTACGTTCAGGATATTCCTGAAGAAAGTGCTAGAAGGTTCCCATCGCGGTCCTCAGCTCCTCGTCTCTCGATCGGATGCCGGACTAGTAGTGGATTTGTTCGCTACTGAGGTTCCGGAAATTGAGGAAGAAATCGTGCGGATTGTGGCAGTCGCCCGTGAGGCTAATCCGCCTTCTCGCTCAGTGGGTCCACGCACCAAAATTGCGGTGGATACTCTAGAACGTGATGTTGACCCCGTTGGAGCCTGCATTGGCGCACGCGGCTCACGGATTCAAGTGGTGGTGAACGAGCTGCGCGGCGAGAAGATCGACGTGATTCGCTGGTCGCCTGACCCCGCCACCTACATCGCCAATGCCCTCAGTCCCGCCCGTGTAGAAGAGGTGCGGCTGATGAATCCAGACGATCGCCAAGCCCATGTTCTCGTTCCGGACGACCAGCTTAGTTTGGCGATTGGCAAAGAAGGACAAAATGTGCGGCTGGCGGCTCGCTTGACAGGCTGGAAGATTGACATCAAAGATGCTGCTAAGTACGACTACGAGGCCGAAGACCGCAAGATTGAAGCCTTAGTCGAAGAGCGTCGTCAGTACCGCTCTGACTGGGAGGATGAGGAAAACGAGGCAATTGAAGAAGATCTGGCAAAAGAAAGTGAGCTGGACGGAGGAGATGAAGTTGAAAAAGAGGATCTGCCAGAAGATCCAGAATCGGGAATTGCCGGAGAAGATGGCTTTAGCATAGAAGCTAGCGAAGCGCTCCAACGACCTCAACCATAGGTTCCAGCTTCAGACATTTGAAACAGACTTCATGAAAACCAACTATCGCCGCTGTGTAAGCTGCCGCAAGGTCGCCCCCAAGACAGATCTTCTGCGAATTGTCCGAGTGTTTCCTTCTCGGGCAGTACAATTAGAGGGCATGGGGCGATCGGTCTATCTATGTCCTCAATCTAGCTGTCTAGAGTTGGCGCAGAAAAAAGATCGGCTGGGGCGATCGCTCAAAGCAGTTGTTTCTCCAGAGATTTATCAGAGGCTGTGGCAACACTTATCAGCTTCAGATACGATAGTAGGGGGTACGATAGTCGAGAGTGCCATAGCGGAAAGCGTCAAGTAGGGTACGCTCCTGGGCACCGCAGTAGGCAACCTATTCAAAAGTAGTCAAGTAGAGCAGAAGGACAAACGACATAAACATTAGAGGTTTGAATGATGTGGCGTTCGGGGAGGTTGGGTGACAACGATGGGGCGATCGCCTGAAGCCGGGTAGGCTGCCAACTCATGCAGTCTTAGGTTCAGAGTCATAGCTCTAAACAGGAGAAATCCTTCCCGAAATCTGCCTCCAATTTTCCGGAAACTCGTGCAATATGGTAGAGAAAGCATTTTCTCCTATTGTGTATCGGTTCATTAAAGCCAGCTTCTGGTTGAATCGGTACGAGATAGTTGAGCCTTTACACTGCTGCGATCAGTCGCTGTTGCGATCGGTTGTTTGAGCGTAAGCATTTGCATTCGATTCTAAGGATCTTGAGCGTAGTTTCAACAAAAGCAGTAGGTCATTATGTAAAATCAATCGGGACGCAGAGGAAGTAGTGGATGAACAACGGCAAAGTGAGAATATACGAGTTGTCAAAGGAATTGAATTTGGATAACAGAGATCTTTTAGCGGTCTGTGAGCAGCTAAGCATTTCAGTCAAGAGTCACAGCAGCACGATTACAGAGTCTGAGGCAGCCAAGATTCGGGTTGCTGCCGAAAAATACGTTCACTCGCCAGTCGCCTCCAGACCTAATCCAGCGCCTTCTGCTGCCGCAACTGCTCCTAGGCAATCTATCTCTCCTCCGCCTGTCAAAAAGCAGCAAAT
>CASBQM010000224.1 GCA_949127645.1 Synechococcales cyanobacterium PMM_0036 | reverse complement strand
GCTCTGACGATGTGGATGGGTATAGTGGCTCTGATGGCGAGGTTCGCCGCCGTCCTTCTAGCAGCCGCAACACCGATCGTCCTGGATTAAACAGTACCGATCGCCCTCGCCGCCCCCGTGCCTCACGTCCGGCAGCGCCCGATCGCTCCGAAAGTCGTAGCGTTTGGGATGATGATTATCAAGACGATCGCACTTCAGACTGGGGAGATAATCGCGGCACTTCGCGTCCTGGGGTCAGAGAGGATCGAGTATCCCGTTCACCCCGTCAGCGCCCGCCAGGCTCCTCGCGCAATAGAAGTGACGACCCCAATTACGTGGACTATCAGCCGATTGATTATCCTGGTGAAGACCCGGTCTAACGATCTGGATTCAACGCTCTACTGGGTGTAAAAACTTAATTGTGACCGCGATCGCGCTTTGTAATGTCTCTTCTTAATCTGTCCAATCCTCGGCTAGTCCAATTTTCCAGTCAGGCTGGCGTAGATAGCCAACCGAAAGCTAATGCTCTTGAAGACTGCCCGTGCGGTCTTCATTTTTATATTTTTATACTCTCTCTAACAAGGCGCGATCGACCGTTCTCATAGTCCCCGTAGAGATGTGGAATTCGACAATAAACTCCCCGGACTCTGCAAAACGCGATTGCCCAAATGCCTTGTCCTTAAACCTGACTGAGACTTTTCGCTTCTTATAAAATTATTATTTTTTGAGCCTGATCCAGCCTTTCACCCTCCCATTTAAGTTTTTCAGAGTTAAGCTGAGATCGAAACCAACCAGACGGGTACCATACATTTATATAAAGCTGCGCGTTTGAAGGCGCAACCTTGAAACTTATGAGGGGAGCCAGGCAGTAGTTGACAAAGGGTGTTTTATCCCGGATAGCTAGGAAAGAGGTACGAAAAATGTTGGATGTTAGCCCAAGGCTGTAACCTGTTAACCTCTCTACTGACCTTGATTGACCCCTCTAATTATCAGCTTATTTGCTTGTTTCAAAGACTACCTCAGCTTCGCTTCAAAAGTCACTCACTCAAAAGTCACTCACTCAAAAGTCACTCACTCAAAAGTCATAGCATGAAGAGCAAGTTTTTCCGTATCGCAACGTCTGGATTCGCTGTTGTCGGAACCGCAGTGGGTCTTAACCTTCTAAATGCAGTTTCATCTGTTGAACTCTTGAGCTTGAATCAGTTTGGGCAGAATACACATCGAGTCTGGGCACAAGATGCCGAAGATGCTGTGAATGTTCGGGTCTACAAGGCTGCGAGTCCTGCTGTTGTCTCGATCGACGCTGGGAAAGGGACAGGCAGCGGCAGCATTATCTCCCCAGATGGCTTGGTGTTGACCAATGCGCACGTGGTAGCCGGCTCTGAAACAGTGAAAGTGACGCTGGCAGACGGGCGTTCTTTTGAGGCAGATGTGATTGCGTTTGGTGACTCAGGCTTAGACTTGGCGGCTGTCAAGATTCGAGGACAAAGCAACTTGCCGACATTGCGTCTAGCTTCTCCCAGTGCTGCTCAAGTTGGACAGCGCGCTTTTGCCATTGGCAACCCGTTTGGACAATTTCAGGGCACTTTCACCACTGGAATTATCAGCCGAATTGACCGCGATCGCGGCTTGCTTCAAACTGATGCGGCTATCAACCCTGGAAACTCTGGCGGACCGCTCTTGAATAGTCAAGGAGATATCGTGGGCGTGAATAGCGCCATCTTCTCACCCGGAGAGCAGACGGGCAATATTGGTATCGGTTTTGCTATCTCCATCGATCGCGTTCAGCCTTTTCTAGTAGCGGTTCGTGAAGGTCGTGCCCCTAGAGTAGCTCAACAGTCGCCGATGTTGGGCGGTGGACAAAGAGCCGCAAAAATTACGCTAAATAGTTCAATACAGGGAAAGCTCGATCGCACCAGCGGCACGCTTTCCTCAGACAACAGCTACTACAATGCCTACACCTTTGAAGGCAAAGCTGGACAGAGTGTCGTGGTGGAAATGTCTAGTCCCGATCTCGACTCTTACCTAATTTTACTGTCATCTGACGGCACGGATATAGCTCAAGACGATGATAGCGGCGGAGGCTCTAACTCTAAGCTAGAGGTGGCTCTGCCTGCTGACGGGACATATACTATTCTGGCAAACTCCTATGGTTCAGGGCAAATGGGGAGCTACAGCCTGCGCGTAGCTGCGGGTTCAGGTTCTCAATCGCCCAATGCTCAGCCACGAACTCCGGCTCCTGGTAATTCTGCTCCTGGCAATTCCGCTCCTGACAACAGAATTCAGCCTCGTCCACAGCCCAACGGTTCTCAGCCCAACAGCCCTCAACAGGGAAGAGTTTTACTACAACAGCAGGGAACTCTAGGACCGGGGGCACCCGTGTTGCAATCTGATGGCAGCTTTTACCGCGAACATACCTTTCAAGGCAGCGCAGGGCAAACCATTACTGTTTCGCTAGAAAGCTCAGATTTTGATACTTATCTGATGGTATTGGATAGCAACGAGCAGCTCCTGGGTCAAAATGACGATGTTTCTACAAACAACACTAATTCATTGCTGACTCTGACCCTTCCCGCGACGGGAACCTATCGAGTGATCGCTAACACTTTCGATCGTACGGGGAACGGACAATACACTCTAGAGGTTCGATAACGTTACGTTCCTACTCAGGTAAGGCTGAAGGGCGATCGCCCTTCAGCCTTACCTTCTTCATGGTGTCACCGGGAAACCGCATCCCCTTGTGGGTGCGGAGGGATAGGTGCGCTTGCTGATGGGGTTCAATGCCCCGGAAGCAAGCACTAATCTTTGCAATGAACAGATAACCCTAGTCCTATATGATGCTAGGATATCTGTATGCAAAGAACGATTCGCATCCAACTTCAACCCGACCTTGAAACCGCTAGTGTGCTGTCTCAAACCACTGAGCAGTACACTTTGTCGTTCAATGCGGTATGCAAGTATGGATGGGAAAACGATTTGGCAAATGGCGTAGAGTTGCATAAAGCGACTTACTATGAACATCGCGCTATGACAGGCTTGCCCTCTCAGTTGGTCTGTGCTGCACGGGTCAAAGCGACCGAAGCTTTGAAGTCGGCTAAAGCACTGAAAAAGAAGGGCAAGAAAGTGGGCTGTCCCACCTCCAGACGTTGCCCGATTCGGTACGATATGCGGTCTTACACCGTTTGGTTTGACCGCTCTGAGTTGACGATTCTGAGCCTCAATGGACGGGTCAAGCTGCCCTTTGAAATAGCTGAGTATTACCGTCAATATCTGAGCTGGAAAAACACCAGTGCCGACTTGCTGCAAGACCGTAAAGGACGCTGGTGGCTGCACGTTGTGATGGAGATAGAAACTCCATTGGCAAGCGTGAGCGATGAGTTCGTTGGAGTGGACTTGGGCATTGCCACCCCAGCCGTTGACAGCAGAGGGAACAAGTACGGTTCTGACCATTGGAAAGGCGTAGAAGATAGAACATTTGAGTTGCGTCGGAGACTGCAATCTAAAGGCACGAAATCTGCCAAGCGACATTTGAGAAAAGTGTCGGGTAGACAGAAACGTTTCAGAAAAGACTGTGACCATGTGCTGAGTAAGCGCTTGGCTCGGTCTGTCAGCAGTGGCGCGACGTTGGTTTTTGAAGACCTCACGAACATTCGTGGCAGAGCAAAGATGCGAAAGGCGCAACGACGACGATTGCATGGATGGAGCTTCTTTCAGTTCCAGGCATTTGTTACTTACAAAGCCGAAGCGAGAGGTGTGAATGTGGGGTTTGTAGACCCACGCTACACCTCTCAGAAATGCAGCCAATGTGGGCACATTGAGCGAAAGAATCGCCCGTCCCAAGCTGAGTTTCGGTGCAAGAAATGTGGGTTTGAATGCCATGCCGATGACAACGCTGCGATCAATATTCGTGAGGATTTCCTCAAACTTAGGGCGGCAGTCAATCCGCCTATTGCGCTCCGATCTCTAGATGGCTAGAGAGATGTGGAAGTGCAAGCCCCATCCCCTTGTGGGTGGGGTCGTTGACGAGATCAGCTTCATGAGATCAGCGTTTTTTCAATTCGGCGATCGGGAATAAGCCACATGACCGCCACTAGAATGAATAGAGTACAAGCAAGCCCTGAGTTTACAAAAGCGAGTGGAATAGCTACGGCATAGATAGCCAGCGATATCTTACCTTTTGAGTCTCGACCGATCGCCGTTGCCAGAGCAGAATCCTGACTATGGTGATTGACCAACATGCGGGTCAGGATGAAATAGGCAAACGCAGCCAGAAACAAGATCACACCATACAGAGCGACAGGCAGGGCAGCAGACTGGTTTTCGCCCATCCAGCCCGCGCCAAAAGGAAATAGCGATAGCCAAAATAATAGGTGTAGATTTGCCCAAAGGACGGAACCGTTGACATATTGGACTGCTTGCAAGAGGTGATGGTGGTTATTCCAGTAGATACCGAGATAGACAAAGCTGAGCATATAGCTTAGAAACACTGGAGTTAACGGACGTAACGCAGCCCAATCTATTCCATGGGGCACCTTCATCTCTAGCACCATAATGGTGATGATAATCGCAATCACGCCATCGCTGAATGCTTCTAGCCTCCCTTTTCCCATGGGTACTTCTCTTCCTATCTTTAAGAGTCAGTATCGCATCTGAGAGTTTTTTGGAATACGACTTATCAAACCTGGTTGGCTGACAAATCTTTACCCCTCATCCCCCAACTCCTTCTCCCACGCGAGGAGAAGGGGAGCTAGAAAATTTCTTAGGTTTGAAGCCCCTCTCTCGCCCTGGGAGAGGGGTTGGGGAGAGCGCGGTTTGAGTTTTGTCAGTTGACTAGCCTATCAAACCTTCATTTGGTAAGCATGGTGTACACACCATCCCAAGATTCAAGCGGCGGCTGTTGAGCATATTGCTTAGCTCGCTCGATCTGCATGGCGATCGCCCTATCATCTGCTCGAATCCTTTGTGCTTGCTCAAAGTGGCGGATGGCGCGTAGAAAATCTCTGGTGGTGTAGGCATCGCGTCCGGCTTGGTAGAGATCGAGAAAATCTTGAGTAGCGGACGGCAGAGGAGTGGCGCGATCGCCAATTAGCTCATAGATACGCACAGGCTGGTTTTTGCCTTTGACTCGGATGCGATCGAGTTCACGTACCCAGATTTTGTCTTGGCACAGCTCATAGGTAAACTCGCTGAGAATAATATCACAGCCATACTCTTTAGTCGCCCCCTCTAGCCGAGAGCTAACGTCTACGCCATTGCCGATTACGGTGTAGTCCATCCGCTTTTGAGAGCCAATGTTTCCAGACACCACAGCTCCAGAACTTAAGCCCACGCCAATCCGAATAGCAGGCTGAGCGGCAAGCTGGCGCTCTTGATTAAAGTGGGCAAGGCGTTGCCGCATATCTAGCGCCGACTGAACCGCCATCCAGGCATGATTTTCTAGCGGCAGCGGCGTACCAAATACTGCCATTAGAGCATCACCCATAAATTTATCCAGGGTGCCCTCGTGGTTAAACACGGCTTCCACCATGGTACCGAAATAGTGATTCAGCAGGGACACGACCTCTGAAGCCTCCATTTCCTCGGTTAGCGAAGTGTAGCCGCGAATGTCGGAAAACAGAATGGTAACTTCCTTACGTTCGCCCTCCATCAGCGCTTCGTCGCCCAGCGCCATAACTCGCTCGGCAACGCCAGGATTCATGTAGCGGTATAGGGTAGTCTTCATCCGCTTTTCCTGGCTGATGTCTTCCAGCACAATTAAGCCGCCTCGAACACTGCCTTCAGGATTGGTTAGCGGGTTGACGGTGAGATTGATACTGCGCTCAATGTTGCGCATCGGCGTATAGGTGTTTGAGTCGCACAGCCCAACGGTGAGCGTTTGTTCGGGGATATAGTTCTTTTTGCCTGTGCTAAGGCTGGCTTCTAAATAGGTTTGCAACAGGTCGATCGGCACAACTTTCCACACTAGGCGACCCTTTAACTCTTCGGCACAGCTCTCGATCTGATGGCGATCGGCGCGATCGGGTAAATAACAGCCCAGCAGATTGAGAGCCGCATCGTTGATGGTGACAATTCTGCCCTGCATATCAGTCGAAATCACTGCATCAGAAAGGCTTTGTAGAATATCTTTCTGGTACTGCTTTTCTAGTAAGACGTGTTCAAAAAGCTGAGCATTCTCTAAGGCAATTCCCGCCTGGATATTGAAGGCACGCATGAACTCCTCATCCGAGGTGGTAAAGCTGCCCTGCTTTTTGTTGATTAACTGAGTCACGCCAATCAGCGTCCCCTCAGAGTTATAAACGGGCATACAGAGGATTGTGCGCGTCCTGTAGCCTGTCAGCCGATCGATGCTTGGGTCCCAGCGAGGGTCTTCATAGGCATCCGTGATATTGAGGCTTTGCTTAGTAGAGGCCACATAGCCGACGATGCCCCGATCGATCGGCAACCGAATTTCCATAATGGATTGATCATCTGCTGTTGCCACTTTTGACCACAGCTCACGGCGATCGCCATCCACCAGAAATAATGTGCTGCGATCGGCTCCCATTAATTGCTGAGCTTCGTGC
>CASBQM010000223.1 GCA_949127645.1 Synechococcales cyanobacterium PMM_0036 | reverse complement strand
GCCGTTATCTCGGCATCGACCTCGACCGCGCCGGCGAGGGGCCCGACAACGATCCCAGCTTCTATGGCATTTCCGACAGCTATACCGCCGCCATCAACAGCTATTTGCGCGAAGACCTGAGCCTCAAAATCGAGCGCGAATATGTCACCATCGGCGGGGTCCAGGGCTGGGACTGGAAGCTGGGCGGCGAACGAGGACGCGAACAGACCTATCTCAACGTCGCGCAATATCTGTCACGCGCGCTGCGCGAGAATTCGGGGCTGAAAGTCTTCGTCGGCCAAGGCTATTTCGATTTTGCCACGCCGTTCTTCGCCGCCGAACAGTCACTGACCCGCCCCGGCTTCCCCGACGGCCGCGTCGAGTTCCATTATTATCAGGCCGGCCACATGATGTACGTCCACGACGCCGATCTGCGGAAACTGGCGAGCGATGTGCGCGGGTTCATTCAGCGGCAGAAGTAGGCTTGCGTCTGTGCGGCACCTACGTTAGTCCGATCAAAGGGCAGCTTTTCGGATAGAATTCGTATATGGGGTTTGGCTTGCTTCGGGAGAAGTTCATGCCACGGTCGATGCGAATTTCGCCCAGTTCGGTCGATGAAGTTCTCAGAATTGAGCCCGAGGACGGGCGGTTAACTTATCAGGCCGCGCCGGTCAATAAATTGATCGTAAGTTTTGCTCAAAGGTTACCTATTAGTGATGAGAGTGCGAACGAAAAGCGGTATCTGTGGGTAGTGAGTAATGATGATGCACCCCACGCTCTCGAGTTTTGCGCCTGGGCCACGACATTGTCAGCCAAGAAGTTGAAACACTCTAACCTTACGGGGGGCGGTGAGGCCTACATCGGTGGCGAACTTTGGTTTGTAGATGATCGAACCGTCATATTGAATTTTTGCTCGGGACGATATGGCGCGACATCGAGGGCGGATCTACCGATTATGGAGGCGACTATCTGCGCGCTTCTAAAGGACGGATATCGAGTTGCTACCACCGGGCCTGATTTCGAAAATGGTTACCCTTCATCTAAGCTCTTGACGTCTGATCCTATATATATGGAGCCCGTCGATGCCTGATTCTTTGGCAGATCAGGTACTATCTGTTTTCGGTACTAACCTGACTGGGGGCGACATTCGCCAAGCCGCAGCAACATCAAGCGCAGAATTTGTTCGAACACAATATCATTTATCGATCGCGATCCCCGAGGCGACTGGCTATCGGCTGACTGCACTGGATGCTCTTGATCAATACGGCTGGGAAGTTCTCTCGCGTTTAGCTGACGACCATTCTACATCATTGGTTGCAAGTGACGGCGAGCCATTTGACACCATTATCAACCGCACCGCAGATCTCGGACTGGACCTTTTTTTGCTCCAGCAGGAGTCCGGCTGGGCCGCTAGCGATCAAGAAGCCTTTTCTTCACGTCACCAAGTAGCTTTCCGTAAGCTTGATCTTCTCGCCTCAAAGTTAGGGTTGCAGGCTAGTATGATTGGAAGGGCCGAAGGAGGCGACAGTAACCCCCTGGGTGCGCGCCTCAGGACGTTAGCCAAAGATAGTGAAACTAGGCTTAGCCCAGGTATGGTTATTGCCATAACAGAAGCAAGTCGGTTACTTGCTGATTATGTAGATTTGCGATCTGCACATCAATATCTTGTACCGAGTTACTCTGTAATAACAGAAGCCAATTTGGTGCGAATTAGACAGATATCTGAAAGAGGTCAAAAGCGCCCAGCGTGGGTGGTTGGCTTCGAATGCGCCGACGAATGTCGGCGAATTCTGGATGTCTTTGAAGATGATCCCGTTGACAGTATAAGTAGATTGATTGAGCAAACTTTCGATCTGCTACTTATGTATGTATCCGTTGATGAAAAATTCACAGGCTGCGCTATTCAACTCGGGCGCGGGCGCGCAATAATATGCAACATTGCAACCGGTGGTGGGGATATATTGCTTCAAAGAGCAGCATTGGCTCATGAACTTGGTCACATACTAATGGACAATGATGAACAATTGAATAACGTTCGTGTGGATCAAGATCGAGTGTTTGATGATAACATAATGCATAAAGACAAAATCGAAAGTCGTGCTAACGCCTTTGCCGCCCAATTGCTTGCACCCCAATCAGCTGTAAATCGACTATACAATCTGTGGGGGAGAAGTGATTATTCGATCATAAGACTTATGGCCTTTTTTGGGGTGAGTCAAACGATTATTAGGCATCAACTACGTAATGGAAACTATCCGGATATAGATTCGAGATTCGCTAGACAACAGAACTTAATGCCCCAATCGATCGATAAATGGATGTCTCGAGAACGGAATATTTATCAACGTATAAGCGGCGCTATAAGTGGCTTGCCACACATAAGAAGGAACAAACTCTCGTTAATTGGATCCATTCTATTCAAATCTAACCTACTGTCTCTAGATAGGTTAAACTCTATATTTGGCTACGGTTCAGCAAATGCGAAATTAATTGCGAATAAAATAAACTCCATGCCAGCCTTGAATAAGCTTTATGTAAGCTGACTTAAGGTCGCGCTATCATCCACCCAATTGAAATTTACCCCATCACCGCCACCCGCCGCTGCACACCCCAGGTCTGGCTGCCGGTCAGGAACATCGCCCAGCCCCACATCGCGCCGGTGTGGCGGAGCAGCTGGAAGGTGAATGGCTCGGCCAGCGCGGCGAGGAATGCCTGGCCAAGGCTTGCCCCGGTCGTGTCGCCGACCCAGCGGCGGTACAGGTGTATCGACCATAGG
>CASBQM010000222.1 GCA_949127645.1 Synechococcales cyanobacterium PMM_0036 | reverse complement strand
TTCTTCTCCAGGCGAGCGCTCATCCCCCGCTTTGTAGTCGATCCGACCTTCGACTTTGCTCGCATCACGTTCATGCTGAAAGAGAGCTAGAGCATATGCACGTCGAATTGCCGGTCGACCGAGGCGGCCCGGGTTCTTGCTCAATCGCGCGTCCATCATCTCCGTGAATCGAGCAAGTACATCGGGGCCTAATGCAGCCGCGATGGTCACCATCGCAACGACGGGTTCGTCAAATACCTCGACAAGCTGCCAAAGCTGCGAATCGTATCTACCCTCACCTTCTACGCGCTGAAGAAAATCCAAAGCGCTACGAAATTCACCAATGGGTTCGAACGTGACAGGACGACCACTCCGCGCTTGTCCAAGGAGACGGCCAAGCCTCTCTAATCGTGCTTGATAACTGGTCAGAAGTTCTGATTCAGGCCTTTGAGCAATCTCATTAGGCACTGCTAACTGCTCACTAAGGGAAGCATGGCTAAAGATCCTCTCGGTAATTCGTCTCAGCTCGGGAGTGTCGAAGCGTATCTGCTCACCAGCGAAGGTCGGCGCATTGAGCCCCCCGAAGAACGCCAGTGCTATGTCGAGCCTATCAACCCGAGCTGCAATTCTCGCTAGGACTCTTCTCGAATCTGCATCGTAATCGGTCAGACGCAACAACGCCGCCTCCAGACGACGGATCGCTAGTGCATCGTCATCCGATTCAAAAGCGGCCTCCACCGCATCCCGCATAACGATCGCTTGATCAACGGATCCAATCTCGAGTGAAACGGCGAGCGCATCGGTATCGAGTGCAGGAACTCTTGCCAATTGCCCGCGGGCAGCAGCAAGCTTGAGCCAGCTGCGATAGAGATCGATGTCAAGGCTCGCGAAAGTATCGTTGGGGGCACGAAGATGATTAATGGCGCTGATGAACTGAGGGGGTTGTCGAAAAACGAGTGCCCTCTCTGCCCAATCAAGCATCTCGCTGTCATAGTTAAATGATTCGATAGCCTCACTTCCAAGTAGTTTCGCCGTGGGCTCTAAATGGAAGAAGAGGTCTCTCGCTTCTTGGAATTCTTCGTTCTCAAGGAATGCGTCGACAAGCAGAAAGCCCTTACCTGCCGTCAACGAGATGCCTGACCCTTGTATCAAACCTAGCGCCGATCGGCGGTTGCCCACGTCGATAAAGGCTTCAAGGACTTCATCACCGAGCGCATCACTGCGCATATTGATTTCATGCTTCGACAAGATTAGATCAACAACCAACTCAGCTCTCTTTAGAGAGCGCGCAGATTCAAAAGAGAAATTTATATCGTCGCGAATATCGCCAGGATCTCGGCCTTCAATAAACTGGGCGCGAAAGCGGTTCGCCGTAGCCATTTCAGCCACAGCAACCACATCACCCGCACGAGCTCGGTATCGAAGTTCCATCCAGCGCTGAGGGTCGGACGGACACGCAGACCGAATCGTATTGGCCAACTCCGTATATCTTTGTCGAGTACCATCTTCATCTGCCAGACCGTGGCGTCGAGCCGTCCGAGTGCCAAGAAATAATCGAAAACTATTGTGAAATATTGACCAAGCCTGTCGATGGTCTCTAGTAAGAAGGTACCCAGCGGCGCGCCATGCTGCGTCGGTACCCTCTCTGCCCACCAGCGCATCTAGGCTGCTTGGACTAAGTGCCCCTTCTGCCAGCGCCAAATACGCGAGCCCTCTTTGAGCATCTGGACTTCGCTCCAAGTCATGCCACGCTCGTTCGTAGAAGACGTTTACGTCGCCACCGTAGACTGGACCATCTTCAAGCCAAATCTGGCGAGCGTCGGCGGTATCCTCTCCCAGGAGCCTCTCGATGACATACCGAGTGGAAAGCGGGTGGCCCTGAACGCGCTCATAGAGCTCGCTCCGATCCACATCATCCGGAACCTCAGCGGCATCTGCCAGCCGTGTCACGGCTTCGCGAGAAAGCGGCTGGACCAAGATTATACGTCCATTCTGGCTGGCCTGATCTCGGATGGCTGGTCCAATATCGTCCAAGTCCAACTTCTGAGTGCCGAGTAGGAATATGACGCCTGGTGCCAAGGCGTGCGGAAGTGGCAGCTCTCGCAGGAAGGAGCGCTGAGGTCTCTCCTCACGAGGAACGTGGTCCAACCCATCCACAACAATGATCGTGCGAAGTCCATCGTCTCGGAATCGATCGCTCGCTTCGCGCAGCAACATCTCGAATTGGCTTCTCAACTCGGTTAGTTCAGAAGCGGGGACCACTCCGGCTCCAAGGCCTTGCTGCTTCAATTGAACCAGAATGTCCTGCAGGAAATGCTCTGCCTCGGCCCGGCCCAGTCCCTGCCCTTCACCAGGGACAAAGGCGAGATAGCGCAAAATAGTCGAGCGAGGCGTTGGAAGGAGACCTGCTTCCAGCAAAGTGGACTTACCGCTGCCTGGAGGACCCACAATACTGATGTAGCCGGCGTCGACCGTAGAAAGGGCTTGCAGCAATTCTCCTTCTGTCAGTTCATTTGTCTGATAGAGAGCATCGACGGGAAAACTATGCGCATGCCTTAACGAGAGAGGGTGTCGCCATCCAAGACGTTGCAATAGATCACTGACGGGCCAGCGATCACGACTGCGAGGTTCTGAAATGAGCCTTGGAAGCAAGCCAGAAAGCTCTTGGAGACGGCGCTTATCACCAGGGTGACTTCCGCGTAGACCAATTGATCTTCCCTGCCCACCAACTAGGAAGCGACTATTTCGCAAGAACTGCCCGGCTGATTCATCATCAAGGTTAGCGGCTCTTTGAATCTCACTTATGAACGTGCCGACATTTGAAGATCGCCAGTCGGCGGCTTTCCAATTCAGCCGATGCGCATCGTGAAGCTCGACAAAATCCGCCGAAGACGCGTGGCGTTCCGCCGTGCCGATGTTGTCATCCGTTCTCGGAAAATCATCCGTGGCGAAGACCATCTCGATTGGTTTGTCGTTGCTATCGACCGCCACCTTGCGGCGAGCTTCAAGCATTTTCGTCAGTAGACCTTCTGAACCCAGCAGCAGTGTCTTGATGCTAAAAACTATAGGAGTGGCGCGCGTCTTAATCTGATACGCCGTTATGCGACCGTGCAACCCAAGGACGAGATCATCAAAGGCTCCGGCACCACGGTCTGCTAATCCAACCCACTCCAATTCGTTCTCAGCGAGCGCCTGGTAGATGAGGCGCGCGGCCATATCATACTGTGGCACATATCCCCGTTGCGCACGGCGCTCGCCCTCCCCGGATGGAATCGGTTCACGCTCGGAAGGCGTATTTTGATCAATCATTAACCGGCCCAAAAAGAAACTTTGTTGCTAGTGCGGCCAACTCTCAGGATCGTATTCACCTTGTTCCTGATATCAAGGGAAGAGGTTGGTACCCAAAGACTGCAGGGGAGGCAGTCCTGCGGAAAAACAAGCACCTTCGCCGCGCCGCCGACGCCGCCGCTCACCGCGCTCCCCGAGTTCCGGGAACGGTTGAAGGACACACTGGCCGCAACGACGCCGCGCCGTGTCGACGAAGCTGAAACCCAGCCACGGCGGTCCGGGTACCCTGCCGGGCAGCAGGCGTTGGTCGCCCACGACGGCGATCGCCTTGGAGGATGTCGGGTTGGAAGATCTCGCGGCGCTCTCAGACATTGCTGCGCAATGTCTTGTCGCTCACCGGCCGAGCAAAGCTCGGCCGCGTCAGGCCGTTACCGCCGGCGGAATAGTCACGGGCCCATAGATCGCCAGATTGGGTGACCATATGGCCATGTTTTTCGGGTCGTTGTCGGGCGGCAACCAGAACACCCTCTGGACCTCGGAGAGGTCTGTATTGGCGCGGACCGTCGCCAGGGCGGGCACATCCTGCATGTCGCCCAGCATGGAGGGCGGACATTTGCCCGTCACCGCATAGAGCTGGCTGTTGTAGCCATCCCTGGGTTGGAGGGGCGCGGCGGTCGCGCCTTGCGAGCCGCCGTCGACATTGAACACCAGGCCGCCTTTCGAGGTCGCGACGCCGGCCGGGGCGATCGACGTGCCGCTGGCCGGGACAAGCTGAAGCTGGACGAAGACGTCGCCCGTCTTCGGCGTGGCCCGGCGCAGGCGCTGACTGCCGTGATCGGCGCAGATTTCGAGACCGAAGGCGATGCCGTCCAGCGTGAAGATCGTGCCGGATTTGTTGCCGTAACTTTGCGGCGCGTTGATTTCCTGCGCGCAGGTGAACGGCCAGGCGCTGTCGTAATAGTGCGGCGGATCGAGCGGGAAGCCTCTCACATCCTTCCACGCGGGGGAGACGCCGGGAAAATCCTCCCAGTCGACGGGGCTCAGCCGCTTCTTGCGCACGATGATGGACGCCTGTCCCTTCTGCACCAGCGCGACATCGAGCATCGAGGTCTCGCCCGCGACTTCGGGCTCGCCCGGCATCAGATCCGCGACCATCGCCGTGCCGAACACGAACAGCCAGTCCTTCCAGCGCGCATCCTTCACCGCGGCGCCGAGCCCGCCCACGATCGATCCGGGAACGGGGTCGGCGCCCCTGGCGCCGAGGTAGGACTTGTCCTTGTAGCCGCCCGTCCTGGCGCGAAAGTAAAACTCGGGCGCCATAAATACCTTCAGCACGGAAGGGTCGGGGTCGATGTAGCGACAATCGCCGGCGGCATGGACCGCTTCGACCATGAGTTTCAGGCGCTGGCGGACATCGGCCGCCGGCGATTGTCGCTACATCGACCCCGACCCTTCCGTGCTGAAGGTATTTATGGCGCCCGAGTTTTACTTTCGCG
>CASBQM010000221.1 GCA_949127645.1 Synechococcales cyanobacterium PMM_0036 | reverse complement strand
CGACAAGAGCTGAGCAGGGCTTCAGTCGGCTGACTCAGCAGGGCAAACCCGTAACGCCTGTCAGTGCCTCCCTGACTGAAGAGGAAGCGAAGTCTGTAATTGAATCCTGGCTGGCAGCGAAAGCAGCCGCGATGGGTGAGAATCATGACCTGACGCAGCTTGATACGGTTCTGACAGAACCCATTTTGTCTCGATGGAAAGGGGACGCAGAGCAGGTAAAAGCCGCCAATTCTTACCTGAAGTACGAACACTCCAATGTAGAGGTGATTTCGGTAGAAACGGATGGCTCATCTACAGATTCCACGGCTTCGTCCAACCCAGGTTCATCCAATACAGCTTCACCGGATGGCTCGTCTACAGGCAGCTCACCTACTCCTTCACCGACAGAGGCTAGTCCCTCAGATTCTCCTAGCCCTGAAACGGCGGCTGAGGCAAGTCGCGCCACAGTAGAGGCAACCGTCACCGAGAAGATACAGCCTTACTCGAATGGCAAGCCCGATAGCAATACGGCTAGTCCTGAAAACCTGCGGGTTCGATATTCTCTGATCCGGCAGGGCGATCAATGGCGAATTGAATCTATTCAAGCGCTTTAGATTGTTCTCTTCTGAGTTTTCTAAGATAGGTTTCTCCCCTAAACTGGAGAAATGACAGACTCTCTGATCCAAGCCTATCTGCCGCTCTTTTTTTGGACGGGACTAGGAGCAGTTTTACTGCGCTTTTTGCCGGAGTCGCTGCCTCGCGTACTGGGGCGCAGTCTTTATTGGGTGGGCGTGCCTCTAGAAATATTGGCGTTGGCACGACAGACCCACTTTTCAAGACAGGTTGGATTAGCGCCTATTGTGACGATCGCCGGACTTATAGTCGTTTGGGGTCTGGCTTGGCTTAGTCTTCAGGCGATTCGGCAACTGTCATTCACTTTGCCTAAAGTTGATCCACCCAAAGCTGATTTGCCCAAAGCTGATTTGCCTATAAGCGAGAAGACTGAGCCGCTACAGGAAAGTGATACCACACCCATAGCATCGGCTGATCCCTGGGACAATCGCGCTCGACGAGGCAGTTTTATCCTCACCTCAATTTTTGGCAACACAGGATTTGTGGGATTGGCGATCGCTCCTGCCTTCGTCGATTCTGCCTATGCGAGCTGGTTGGTGCTTTACAGTGTGACGCAAAACGTAGTGGGTACCTATGGAATCGGCGTATTTTTGTCTAGCTACTATGGTCGCAGCCTGCAAAAAAGCCACTGGTGGACGCAGATGAGAGACGTGCTAACCGTGCCTTCGCTCTGGGCATTTGCGATCGGATCTTCCACCCGTTCAATTGTTTTACCAGAGGCGATCGAGTTTGGGCTGGAGGCTTCTGTGTGGGTGGTGATCCCGGCGGCTCTTCTGCTAATGGGAATGCGGCTGAGCCAATTGCGGGGCTGGTCGAGCCTACGCCTTGCCGTTGTTCCAGCTTTTCTAAAAGTGGTGGTTAGCCCGGTTTTGATTGGGCTACTGACTCCATTAGTGGGTTTAGGGGGCAATGCGCGTCTTGCTCTGGTGCTGATGTCAGGAATGCCCTCAGCCTTTGCTGGGTTGATTTTGGCAGAAGAATATCAGCTCGATCGTGAACTTATTGCTAGCAGCATTGTTTTGTCTACCGGGATGCTATTGCTAACTATCCCGCTGTGGTTGGTGCTGTTTGCTTGAAGGACGCTTGTGGAGATGCCGATCGCTCTGACGACCCTGCTGACTGAATGACCAGCACAGGACAGGGGGCATGGTGCAACACATAGTTACTGACGCTGCCTAGCAGCACTTCTGTCCAGCCTTTGCGTCCTCGCCGACCCACCATCACCAAGTCAGCCTGCCACTGCTGAGCCGCCTCACAAAGACCCTGCCCCGGTTCAGTAACTTTGTATTGATAGGTTGCCGCAACGCCTTCGCGTCTGGCAAGATCGTAGAAACGCTGCAAGGTTGCCTGAACCTCCTGAATCTGCTGCTCTAGACGGACAAATTCAACCTGGTAAGCATGGCTGATGAACCGTGACGATACGCCAAACTCGCCGGGAAACGCAGGAGACAGCGCCACTGTATCTGCCGATATGCTGTGAAACAACATTAAATTTGCCTGATTGGTTTTTGCCAAATCAAGCGCCTGTTCAAACACCAACTGGCTGAGGGGAGAGTCATCGATCGCTGCCAGAATTCGCTTAAATCCCATTGTGCTGTCCTCCGAGTGCTATCCTCCGAAGCTCGTATTCAAGCCCATGCTCCAAAGCTATCGCAACATTTGAAAGAATAGCGAGTTTGCAATAAGGCTTAATTTGTCGGGTCAGGTTTGGATCAAGTTCAGGTCAAGTATTGTATGCTAAGCAATCTCTAGCTTCGATGAGGAAAAATGCGTCATGTGTGGAATTGTAGGCTACATCGGCAACCAGACCGCAAGCGCAATTTTGCTGGCAGGGCTGCAAAAATTGGAATATCGAGGCTATGACTCTGCGGGCATTGCCACCCTTTGGAATGATGAAATTCACTGCGTCCGGGCTAAGGGCAAGCTGCAAAACTTGCAGGACAGACTAGAGGGTATCGAGAATCCGGCGCAAGTTGGCATTGGGCACACGCGCTGGGCAACCCACGGCAAGCCCGAAGAATACAACGCCCACCCCCATATGGACACCGCCCGCCGGATCGCAGTCGTGCAAAACGGCATTATCGAGAACTATCGAGACTTGCGAGAAGACCTGAAGGCTAAAGGGCATGAGTTTCGTTCTGACACCGATACCGAGGTGATTCCCCATCTGATTGCAGAATATTTGAAGGCAGTCCAAGAAGTTCATCCCACGCCTTTTCTAGAAGCCGTTCGTCGAGCTGTCAACGATTTGCGCGGGGCTTTTGCTCTAGCGATCGTCAATGCTGACTATCCTGATGAGCTGATCGCCGTCAAGCAGCAGGCTCCTCTGGCGATCGGCTTTGGCAAAAGCGAGTTTTTCTGCGCTT
>CASBQM010000220.1 GCA_949127645.1 Synechococcales cyanobacterium PMM_0036 | reverse complement strand
CTCTCAATCTGCCGTGATTTACTCCAGCGCATCATCTTCTCCTAGCGCAGTTCCTTCCCCTGAGTTGGTCGCTGCCGCGCCTAGCCCTGCTGCCGTCGATGCTTTTCCCAGCGATTTTCCTCAATATCCAGATGCGCAACCGGGTACTTTTGGGTTGCCCTCTACCTACGAGCCATTTGGTCGCAAGACTTCTAAGGCGATCGGCGATGTAGATGATTGGTTGCAGCAGCAGTTGGCGCGGCAGCGACCAACTCAGGGGAAGGAACTGCGCTAGGAGAAGATGATGCGCTGGAGTAAATCACGGCAGATTGAGAGCTGACTGCGGGTCTAGAGGTACTCACAACTGCAACCCCAGGACGGGCTGGAACTGCCGCCACAGAAGGCTTAGCAGAGGTGGTTGAGGCTGTAGCGGAGCTAGGCTTTGCCGTGGACTGCTCGACAGGTGGCAGTTGCGTGATGGTGATTGCCTGCTCTTTTGCCGCTTTTTCAGCGTCAACGGCTTTGGGAGGCAGCGGCACCAGTAGCGCCAAAGCATGAATTCCCAGAGACAGCAGCAGCATGGGGCGAACGACTCGCCAAATTATTTGCCACCGACCAGGCTGCGAGTTGTTGAGAGGAAGCGACCTAGCCATGAATTTAGTATCAGAGATAGTTTTGTGAAAGGTAACCGTTACGCGTCTAACCTTCAAACAGGGGTATCAGAGCCGCACCTTCTACCAGAACGACTCTACGACCACAGGCAACCTAGCGTAAAAATACTCCTCATCTAAGAATATCGCCTATGCCAATAAAACTCTTGTGTTTAAGAATACTCATGTCTAGGACTACTCATGTCTAAAAGGACAAGAGGCTTGGCTAAGATTGTGGTGAGGTCGTTTAGCAGTGAGTCGCTAATTTAGCTATGCCGTTAGTCCTTGGATAGTCTCCCGCATATATAGTTAGAGAAACTTGCCCCCTCTCCTTCATGAGTCATCCTTCAGTGCGAATTCAATGCATCAATTCGGAGTGCTTGCATCCAGATAATGCCTTGGGGCAAGCCCTGTGCGATCGCTGTCAAACTCCCTTAGTCTATCGCTATCTCTGGGCAAGCAAAACCGCCAGTGGAGCGGTTAATCCTGCGAAAATTCCAATGAATACGCTAGTTGCCGATCGCTACTGGGTGACTTGTCCCCAAATTTGGCTAGACACTCAGCCCGCCAGAGCGACAGACGTACCCAACCTCATGCCAAACCTGGCGCTGTCTTATCTCTACCTCTACGCCCATCGTTTGCATCTGCCAGGGCTATATGGCTTTTGTGCAGAGACCGAAGGAGGCGAGGCGATCGCCCTTCTAGAGAATGCTCCCCTTGACACAACGGGGCAGTTGCTTCCTAAGCTAGAAACCGTCTGGGAAACTACGCCTCCGGTGCGGCAAATCTACTGGCTGTGGCAGATATTGCAGCTCTGGCGACCTCTAAGACAGCAAGGCGTAGCAACCAGTCTGCTAGTGCCTGACAACCTCTATGTAGAAGGGTGGCGGGTGCGGATACGAGAGCTGTTATCCGATCGCCCTGAAGAGGTCTCGCAATCTACCCAGCCTTTAGACGATGAGTCTTCCCTTGCCACAAACATTCCCACAAACATTCCCACAAAGGTGCCCGGTGAAACTCCCGTAGTAGGGTCAAGCACTCCCTCACTCAAAGATCTAGGGGCGCTCTGGCAAACTTGGATAATGAAGTCGGATCTAAATTCTCAGCAGGATTCACTGCAACAGATTTGCCAGCGGATGCAGACCTCTCAAGAGACAGCTCAAGAGTCAGGTCAAGGAATAGGTCAAGACAGTAATTTTGAGGCGATCGCCGCTCGGCTAGACAAGCTGCTGCTAGAGCAAACCGCACGGCTACCTCTCCACCTAGACCTTGCTGGAGCTACCACCACAGGACCTCAGCGTATCCACAATGAAGATGCTTGCTTCCCCATTGCGTCACCTGCCGATGAGACTCTGGCTCCCCATGTCGGCATCATCTGCGATGGCATTGGCGGACATGAGGGCGGCGAGGTTGCTAGCCAGTTGGCGCTGCGATCGCTCCAGCTCCAAATTCGCGTCTTGCTAGCAGAACTGGCTGGACAGACAGAGCCGTTGACCCCGGCAGTCGTTAAACAACAGCTCACAAAGGCAGTGCGAGTGGTCAATAACCTCATCGCTAACCAAAACGATACTCAGAAGCGCGAACTCCGTCAGAGAATGGGTACAACGCTGGTAATGGCGCTCCAGCTCCCCCAGCAAATTCCCACGGGGCAGATTTCTAAAGAAGAGTCAGAACCGAAGACGGGCAACGGACACGAGCTTTATCTCGTTCATGTTGGCGACAGTCGTGCCTATTGGATCACCTCAAAGTATTTGCATCAGCTTACCCTAGATGACGATGTGGCAACGCGAGAAGTGCTAATGGGAAGAAGTCCTTATCAGGAGGCGCTGCGGCGCTCTGACGGTGGAGCCTTGACCCAAGCGCTCGGCACCCGAAATGCAGACCTAGTAGAAGTGAATGTGCAGCGATTCTTTATTGAGGAAGACGGCTTACTGCTGCTTTGTTCTGACGGTCTGAGCGACTACGATCGCATTGAGCAATCCTGGCAACCGATCGTCCAAGCCGCACTAGAAGGCAAAATTTCGCTGCGAGAAGCCGTCCAACAGTGGATTGGCATCGCCAACGAAAAAAATGGACATGACAATACCTCCGTGGTGCTATTGCGATGCTTGATGAGCCAGCCGCCGCAGATTGTGACAGAGACAGGTGCAGAGACAGGTGCAGAGGCAGGTGCAGAAATCGGTGCAGAGATCCCCGAAACAACACAATCGATCGTTCTGCCTATCAACGACCACTTAGCAGACTCCTCACGGGCACTGCTCTATGACGAAGAGCCGCCTATCCCTCGATCGACAGCAACCGTTTCCTCCTGGAAACCTTTGACCTTGGGAATTAGACTCTTGGGACTAACAGTTCTAGCCGTCATAGGCGGAATTTTGGGTATGGCGGTTTGGCAACAAATGGAGCGATCGCCCTCATCAAGTTCTCCCGTACCATCATTACCTCAATCCCCTTAGAGATACATTGAGCTGTAAGATAGGCAAAGAAATCAATATCGGCTAGAGCGATCGTTTGCTCAACCGACCTAGGATAGAGTCTGAACCGTTTATGAAAGTTGGCGATCGCGTTCGTGTCAAAGAATCTGTTTTGGTTTACCACCATCCCACTCACCGCAACCAAGCCCTCGATATGCAGGGGATGGAGGGCGAAATTGTTGCATTTGCCAATGAGTATCACGGCAAACCCATCAGCGCTAACTTTCCGATATTGGTGAAGTTTGAAAGCAAATTCAAGGCGCACCTGCGGGATTTTGAGCTAGAGGTGGTCTAGCTCCTGGCGGGATCGACTTACCACTAACAGGATTTACCGCTAACAGAAATTCACCGCCGATAAAACCATTGCAGTGGGTTTAGCTCTCCTTGCATTTGCGCCAGCTCTTGACGATGCTGAGCCGCAATTTGGGCATACCATCGGCAGTGATCGGTATGTGCTTGCCGCCGCTGAACTTCGTCATAAAAAGCCCGCGTATCTTGATGCACCTCAAATCGAGGATCGATCGCAGCAGGAGGAAGCGGAATGAGATATGAGAAACCGTTAGACATGGCAGGAGTGCGGCGCTTCTAGGGATATCTGCTGTAGATGTTTCGTGGGCGTTTCCATAGCGTAGCGAATTATAGCCAACCGCGCAGACCGTAAATCAACAGACCAATATATTCCTTGAGCGATCGCGTTAATTGATTTAGATTTTTAGCGTCTGGCAAAGCATTTAGTAGACCAGAGGCAAAAGTATCGTCGGAGAAATCTAGTTCTTCTTTAGACACCAGAAAGTCTGTGGGAGCAGCGATCGCCTCAATGCCTTGTTTCTGAAAGATTCTCAGCGATCGGGGCATATGTAGAGCTGAAGTCACCAGCAGAACTCTCTTAATTCCCCGCTGCTGCAAAATTTTCTTGACGTTGACGGCGTTTTCATACGTGTTCAGCGAGGTCGCGTCTTGCAGAATAGCCGATGCAGGCACTCCCATCGTTTCAATCAAAGTCGCCATATCTGCCGACTCTGAAGAGCTAACCTCCTGCAAATTCAGCGTCCGACCACCGCTCAAAATTACAATCGGAGCCTTGCCTTGGCGGTAGAGCTGTGCGCCATAGATCATGCGATCGCCTTCCTCCATCACATCTACCGCCGGACGCGGATAGATCTGTGG
>CASBQM010000219.1 GCA_949127645.1 Synechococcales cyanobacterium PMM_0036 | reverse complement strand
GTTGCCAGAAAAGTTAAACAAACGCTTTAAATTTTTATTAGTCCTGAAGTCATAGACTTTTGGCACGGCCAAATTGACAAAGTTCGGTCAAGAATAGATGAGCGAAGGATAACCTTGGCTCTCAAGGCATTTATGGGCGTCGGTATAACCACAGTGAGAATTTGCTAGATAATACCGACTTTTAAAAAAGCCAGATGTAATATATATTACATCTGGCTTTTTTTATTTTGCTTTTTCTGTAAGATCCCGGAGCATATCACGGATAGCTCGTTGTAATTGAGGTTCAATTTGCTCCAGGAACTCTGATGCTGCTTCCACTCCGGTCGCAGAATTTAAGATAATATCGCCGCTAAAGTTTATAGAGAAATTCATCTCTGATGGTGTGAATCCTGTCATGTCCGTGCCTTCGTAGACTGGGGGGGACGGCAAATCAAGTGTGGGAGGTCTGGAAATACTCATTAATGGGGTAGGGCTGTCACCTTGGTTCAAGCTATCCAGCAGGTCATAATTAGCTTGAGATGCCTGGGCATTAACGATAAATTCTCCAGGAGATACAGCCGCTAATACTTTATCTCCGGTACTTGTCCCAGGACCTCTAACTAAGCCACCTCCAGCAAATTCTTGGGTAATTAAAGTATTGTCTTGGGTAATTAAAGTATTTCCGCCATTGACCCTTCCTCCTTTTGAAAATGCCGGAATTGAGATTAAGCTTGGAGAAGCTTGAACCACGCCTCCCTTAGAGAATTGCTGAATGGGATCTGTTATTGCGATCGGGCTGGGACTGTCTATTTTGATTGGTGCATTTCCAGCCGTAGCTATGGTTTGACTAGCTGGTGATGTCGTTGCAGATTGGGGTACTGAAGCATCTGGAGTGCCTGATTTAAAGAAACCACCAATGAAAGGAATGTTGCTTAATGCATCCCCAAGTCCTTGCAGAGGCGATATTATAGTGCTGATGATATTTGAAGCAAAAGATGCGACGCCATCAAATATGCCCTGAATTGCAGTCCCAATGGCTTGAAACGGTGTCAGTAACGCACTGCCGATAGTTGTCCCGATCAATACTACGGCTGCGCCGAAAGACACTATATTATTGATCATGCTTGCGATCAGACTGCCAATCAACTGAAATGGAGCCAGCAAGATATTGGCGACAACTCCTCCAATGGTTAAAAGCACAGAACCCATAGCCTTGAGGACTTCAACAATAGCTTGACCTAGACCACCAATCAACTTGAATGGAGTCAAAAAGAAGTCACCCAAGGCAAAACCAATTATTTTAATGCCGTCTGGGAATGAAGTGAATAAGGTAATCAGCCCCCTAACAATGTTAGCAATTAGCCTAAATGGGGCAAGGATTGTACCGATAACGAACCCACCGACTAGAACTAAGTTTTTAACGAATAATCCTATTGCTTCTACAATAATCTTGATTAAAAAAGCAACTATTTTAAGTGGAACCAATATCGAAGTCACGACACTCTGGATGGCTAGAGCCATGACATCTATCCCGCCACCACTGCCACCACCCCCACTAAAAAGAGAGCTGATCAAATCTACTAAGGGTAAGAACGGCTCTATTAAAGATTTCCCGACATCTTGAATAGTTGTCCAGACATCCATGATGGTGGACATCACTGTGTCAAAAATATCCCCTAGTATTGACCCAATGCCTTGAACAACTCCGATAATGACTCCGACGATAAGATCCCAAGCTGCCCTAACCAAGAGCGCGGCGGCAACAACACTCAGAATGATTGCGATTACAGGGAAAAAGGCAGTCGCCAAGGCTGGTAAAGCGGTTCCGACGAGGAACCCTAAGAATGGAATGACAATACCAGCCCCAACAGAAATCATCTCAAAGATGACTCCGATAAAGCTTGCAATACCAGCAATGATTGGTAATGCCGAAGCCATAATACCACTAATAAAAGCTATGGCAGGTCCAATTAGCATGACTCCTAATATCAGAGAACCCCTGATTAGTGCAGCTTGCAACAGCCACCCAACTACGGGAATCAAGATTTGTAAAACGTCACTTAAACCCTGGATTACCCAAGTTATGGCTTGAGCCAATACTTGGATTGGGAACAATATGATATTGACTGTAGCCCCGATCGCAAACGCCATCGCATTAAAGCTACCCGTCCCGCTTCCTGAAAATAAATTGATAAGTGGTAAGAATGGATCTAGAATTGATTGACCCATTCTTACTATTGCATTCCAGACGTTTCCTAGTTCAGTGGATAAAGTTCCGAATACTGCACCCCATATAGCAAACACTCCTTGAGCTACTCCAGAAATAACCCCAAGGGCAAAAGTAATTATTGCTTGCAGTCTTTGAAATAAAAGGATCGCTCCGCCAATAAGTACCACCATTGGGGCAAGACTAATGCCTAATGCAGGCAACAAGATCTCACTGATCAGACCAAAATTTGAATAAAAGAACTGAATCGCTTTCCCTAATCCATCCCAAATAAAGGAAGCTAAAGAAGTAAAAGCATTAAAAATACTACCAACGGCACCAAGTATGTATCCTAATATGTTGGCAAACACATTTAGCCCACCTGCACCTCCGCTGCCAAAGCCCTTTAATGCATTAAAGATATTACCGATCATCCCAAAGATCATACTGAATGGGGTAAAGATGGCATCTAGTATTTTTTTGCCTACGGTAACAACATAGTTGCCTATCGCAAATAGGCTTTTAACTATTCCATCCCAAATGACAGACCCAACCCACTTGAAGCCATTGACCATGAACCTGATCGTATTCAAGATAAACTGAATTGTGCCGATAACAATGCCAAAGCCTAGAGATGCAATGCCTGAGATAATCCCCGAGATCAGGTGCCAGATTGCGCCTAGTACACCAAAGATCAACTTAAATGGGAACAACAAGCCTTGAATGACCGTGGTGCCTAGCCCTACCAGGAATCTCCCTATGGCAAACAGTGACTTGAATATCAGGTTATCCAATATGGCTCCAATATTGGAGAATATTTGTTTAAGCGCAATGAACGGTGTAAAAATCTTATAAAGAATGGTTTGTCCCACAGATATAAGCGTTCGCCAGACCCATCCTAATATTTTCCCAAGAATCATTACTGTCCTGACCGGGATGGTCAGTACTGCGGCTAAGATGCCTCTTAAAAAAAGAACGCTTTGAATAATAGCGCTGACCAACCGAATGATGATTGATAAGGTTACGGCAATCACTTTGACTGGGAACAGCAATATATTGACAATTGTTTGAGCGATCGACCCCATTAGGTCAAAGCCTTTTGCCCCACTCTGGAACAAATTGATCAGCGGGGCAAAGACAGCCAGGAACGCATGACCAATATTGTGTACTTCCTCAATAAAGACTCCAAACACCCCAGAGATAGCATTCCATATCCC
>CASBQM010000218.1 GCA_949127645.1 Synechococcales cyanobacterium PMM_0036 | reverse complement strand
GCTGGCTTTGTTTTAGCGCCTCAAACTGGCTGTAGAGTTCGTCTAAGCGCTGCTGAGTAGCGACTATGAAAGAGTCGGCAACAAATTGAGGTGTCACTTCCGAGAGTCGCTGCATGATCTGGTCTTTCTCAGTTTGGGCAGCAGATTGCAGTGTCGAAAGCTGGGTTGATACTTCTGTCTCTAGTATCTGCAAATTCTGAATTGTCGCCTCACGCTGGGCAACTGCTCCTATTTGCAAGTCGGCAAGCTGGTCGGCAAAGCGCCCCTCCAGCCTGTCCAAGTTTTGGCGCATTTTGTCGCGCTGAGTTTGCACATCGGCTTTCAACGTCACGAGCTGCGCTACCAAATCAGCTTCGGTTTTTTCCAGGCTCTTGAGGATGGCATCTCGCCGCTCTTTACCGCTGACCTGAAGCTCGGTAAGCTGAGCCGTGAAAGCTTCCTGAAGCTGGTTAATCACCTGCTGCAATTCTTCCTGCCGGACTTGGGCAATGCCCTCTAAACCCGATCGCTGACTGGCAAAATCAGCTTCCAGGCGATCGAGAGCCTGCTGGAGTTCGACCTGTTTAGCTTGCGCATCGGCTTGCAAACGCGATCGCTCTGCCGCCATCTCGGTTTCGAGTTGGGTTAATAGGCGATCGAGATCGGCTCTCTTCGCCTGGGCGGCTTGCTGAAGGTCTTCCTGCTGTTGAGCAAAAGCGGCATCAAGCTGCACCATGTTCTGCCGAATCGCCTCTTTCTGGTTCTGAATATCGGCTTGCAGCTCTGCCAACCGCGCCTTAAATTCGACGCTCATCTGCTGGATGTTTTGGCGAATGTCGGCTTTTTGGCGTTCGGTATCGGCAGTCAGATCCGATCGCTGCACTGCAAAGTCGTCACTCAAGCGCCGTAAGCCCTGCCGCATCTCCTCACGCTGGTTCTGGGCTTCGAGCTGAAGCTGCGATCGCTGATTTGCCAATTCAAGCTGAAGCTGTTCTAGGCTTTGCCGCAGCGTATCTCGCTGGCTTTGGGTATCGGTCTGAAGTTGCGAAAGCTGTCCTATCAGATCGGCTCGGAGACTGTCCAGATTAGCAAAAACCTGCTCTCGGCGCTGAGTGGCATCGGTTTGAATGGCGACCAACTGTCCGGCAAATTCAGCTTCGATCTGGCGGAGCCGCGATAGAGTTGCCTCCTGATGCTGCTGAGTTTCCACCTGGGCAGATTGCCGCAAATTATCCAGGTAGGGCGATAGCTCAGCCTCAAGCTGTCCTAACTGCTGATAGGTTGCCTCTTTGTGCTGCTGGGCTGCCGATCGCAGTGCATCCAGATCTCCTACAAACTCAGTTCCCGACTGAGCAAAAGCCTGTAATGCCGAGTCTTTTTGGGATTGCGCCACGCCTTGAAGGTTTGCCAGGTCTATCACAAATCCAGCCTGCACCTCATCCAAATGACGCTTAGCAATGTCTAGCTGTTGGGCGATCGCCCCCGCAGTTTCCTGCTGTCGCTGAGCCACTTCATCAACTAGCCGAGTCAATATCCCCCGTTTTCCCTCAATTTCCTGCTGAAACGATTCAGCATCCTTGCCTAAATCTTCAGCATAATGCTCGTAATCTCGTAGGAGCTTTCTAACTTCTTGCTTCGCTACGCCAATCTGCCCTTCCAGATCGCCCAACTCCTTCAGGTGCGCCTGGACAATGGCAGTCACTTCTCGGATCACCGATCGCCGCAATAAATAGAGTCCAGCGATCGCCGTCGTTAGCAATACCGCCAATACCCCCAGCATGATGTTAAACAACGTTGTTGTGCGGCTCAGGCTTCTTAACCGCTCCAACTCCTGCTGCTCGTTTTGCGAGAGCGCTTGGGCAAGGAGCGGCGAACTTGCTGTCGCTACCGGACTGGTTTCTAAAAATTCTACTGGCATCCAGTTAGCCGATCGCGCCGCACCCGCAGACAGCAAAAGAATTGAGAGAACCGCGCTACTCCGCGACACTCCTATGAAAATCTGTCGAGTGAAGATCTGTAGATCTTGGCGCTTCATCCCATTCCCCCTATCAGTCAAGCTGAGCTTGTTAATTAATCTTGTCTAGTATTATCTCAGACCGTTCATAGAATCCGCTATTGAAAAAGGGGTTGCAGGACTGCAACCCCTTTTTTATCTTGATCAGTTATGTCAATAAGCCTAGTCTTTCCAATGAATCTAGCCCAAAGAGCTATATCTGCGGAATAGAATCCTCAACCAGGGTCATGCCCCCGACAAATTCTTCGCCATAGCCTTCTTCACCATGTTCGCTGACATCTAAGCCCTGATCCTCTATGGCAGATTTGACGCGCAGCTCCATGAACAGCGCTAGGAACTTGAGGATCAGGAACGTTCCCAAACCTGCAAAGACATAGGTAACGGCGACTCCCAAGAACTGGTTCCAGAGCTGACCTGGATTGCCATACAGCAGCCCGTCAAACCCGGCAGCATTGACGGCTTTGGTGCAGAATATGCCCGTTAGGAGCGCGCCCACCGTTCCGCCAACCCCGTGGATTGGGTAAGTGTCTAGAGAATCGTCGAACTGGAGCTTCGCCCGTAGGCTAACTGCAAAAAAGCAGACGACCGCAGTAATAGAGCCAATCAGGATTGCGCCGATCGGGGTAACGAAACCTGCGGCGGGAGTAATGCCCACCAGACCCGCCAAGAAGCCGCTGGCAATGCCGATCGCCGTGGGCTTACCCCGCAGCACCCATTCTACAATGAGCCAAGTCAGACCCGCAGCGGCTGGGGCGATCGCGGTAGACACAAAAGCCACCGTTGCTAAAGAGCCACCTGCCGCCAGTGCGCTACCTGAATTGAAGCCAAACCAGCCAAACCAGAGCATCCCAATCCCTAGCAGCACGAAGGGCACATTGTGAGGAATAGTGGGCTGAGAAGGATAGGACTTACGGGCACCCAGTACCCAAACAGCCACAAGGGCAGAGATACCTGAGCTAACGTGGACAACGGTACCACCTGCAAAGTCGAGCGCACCGATGTTGACTCCGATGAAACCCTTACCCCAAACCCAGTGAGCCAAAGGCGAGTAGATTAGAGACGACCAGAGCAAGACAAACCAGAAGTAAGCCTTAAAGCTCATGCGCTCTACGATCGCCCCAGAAATCAGAGCAGGCGTGATGATGGCAAACATCATCTGATAAATCATGAAAACCTGGTGAGGAATGCTGGGCGCATACCCGATCGGATCGGGTAAACCTGCATCAACACCACCTAAAAACAGCCATTTGAGGCTACCAATAATCGGATTCGCCACATAGGTAAACGTTGCCTTACCGTCGGCACCTACAGCAATAGGGGAAACATCAGTTGGCGCGAAGGCAAGGCTATAGCCCCACAGAACCCAAGTAACACCCACAACAGCCATCAGCACCAGACTCATCATCATGGTGTTGAGGACATTGCGAGACTTTACCAAACCCCCGTAAAAAAACGCCAATCCGGGTGTCATGAACAAAACAAGCGCCGAGCAGATCAACATATAGGCCGTGTCACCGCTGTTAAGCAGACCCGCAACCTTATCGTCTTGTGCCCAAGCAGCGTCTGCCAGAGGACCACCAAAGAAACAGATGGCAAGTAGCACAGTCAGGAAAACTTTCTTCAACACGAGCATGATCCTTGAAATGAGTCTGAAACGTGCGTTGTGATAAATAATACCGTACTTCCAAGGAAATCCCTGAGCTTGTACGGATAAATGCTAAAGACCAGGTAGATCAGCACACAACCGCATCAGGAACACCAAATCTATTAGACCAGGGCATTGATGCGGGAAACATTTATCTAAACTACAGCTTGAATGATTGCACCAATTTTAAAGAAATCGTTTTGTATCTGAGACTACATTACAGGTCGCAAACTCGCTTTTTGACTGTAAAGAAATTTTATTTAGCCGCATTTTTACTCAACTTGGCTTTATCCAGATACAAATTAAGGCTCAGACGCAGGGCTTAACCCCGACTGCGGTACTATTATTTTGCTTTGTTCCAGAGTAGCCAAAATTTGAGTCATGCTTAGAGCTGAGACGGGTAGTGCCTATGTGATGGGGTTAGGGCGATCGGGAATTGCAGCCGCTCACTTGCTCCATCAGCAAGGTTGGCAGGTCACAATCAGCGACTCTGGAACTTCTGATGCGCTCCAGCAGACTCAACAGAAGCTACAAGCTGACGGTATTGCCGTTGAGTTAGGTCATCAGCTAGAGTCTCGGTCTGACCTGATGCAGCGGATTGTCGTCAGTCCTGGCGTACCCTGGGATTTGCCCGCGCTGATAGAGGCACGATCGCTCGGCATTGAAACAATCGGCGAGATGGAGTTGGCATGGCGATCGCTCCACTCCTATCCCTGGGTAGGCATCACGGGCACCAACGGCAAAACCACCACGACAGCCTTAATCGCCGCCATTTTTCAGGCTACCGGACTCCATGCCCCTGCTTGTGGAAATATTGGTTATGCAGCTTGCGATTTGGCGATCGACACGCTCTACTCTAATGCTCTTGCGAATCAACCGCTGGACTGGACGATCGCTGAGCTGAGCAGCTACCAGATTGAGGCTTCTTCTACCCTTGCCCCCCAGATTGGCATTTGGACAACTTTTACGCCTGATCACCTCAGTCGGCACAAAACCCTGGAGAACTACTACAACATCAAAGCGCAGTTGCTAAAACGATCGCAGCACCAAATTTTTAACGGAGACGATCCCTATTTGCGGGGAGTCGCTGAGCAGTGGTCACAGGCTTACTGGACGAGTGTGGCAGGCAAATCTGGGCTGTTAGGCAATGCCGAGCGCGGGGCATACCTAGAGGACGGCTGGGCGATCGCCCTAGGGAAACCGATCGTCGAAGCCTCAGCTCTGCGGATGGTGGGGGCACATAACCAGCAGAACTTGCTGATGGCGGTATTGGCGGCGAGGCTTGCTGGAATTGAACGAGAAGCGATCGCTCAGGCAGTGGTAGCTTTTCCGGGGGTGCCCCATCGTCTGGAACATCTTGGCACCTGGCAAGGAATTGATTTCATTAACGACAGTAAGGCGACGAATTACGACGCAGCGCAAGTCGGCTTATCTTCTGTGACAGCGCCCGTAATTTTGATTGCCGGAGGAGAAGCCAAAGCCGGAGATGATACAGGCTGGCTGCAAACCATCTGTGACAAAGCGATCGTCGTTTTGCTGATCGGCAAGGCCGCCCCCGCCTTTGCAGAACGGCTCAAACAGATGGATTACGCCAGTGCAGAAATTGTGGAAACGATGGATTGTGCCGTGACGAGAGGGGCAGAGTTAGCGCAGCAGCTTGGGGCAAAGGTTGTTTTGCTTTCGCCCGCCTGCGCCAGTTTTGATCAGTATCCTAACTTTGAGCAGCGAGGCGATCACTTTCGGCAGCTATGCCAAGCTCAATCCTGATTTCACGCAGGAATGACGATCGCCTCGCTACCCGATAAATCAAACGCAGCGTGAATTACCTGAAGCGCTCGTACGCCATCTGCCTCAGGCACAACGCAGCTAATTTTGATTTCGGAGGTGGCAATCATCTGGATATTGATTTGCTGTTGGGCGATCGCTTCAAACATTCGAGCCGCAATGCCGGGTCGTCCTACCATACCCATGCCTACAATGCTGACCTTGGCGATCGCTGGATCAACCGTCACCTCGCCATGTCCCCATTCGTCTGCGGCTTTTTGCAGCAATGCCTTGGCTTCTTCGGCATCCTGTTGCGCCACGGTGAAGGCGATGTCGCGGGTGGCGACTCCATCGACCAGACGGCAGCGCTGAGACTGAATGATCATGTCTACGCTGATG
>CASBQM010000217.1 GCA_949127645.1 Synechococcales cyanobacterium PMM_0036 | reverse complement strand
GTCAATTCACCGTCCTTAGCCGCATTCCAGTTTCCTAGTTTTGTCAGTCAACCAGATGACCAACCCCTAGCTGAGAAGTCGACTGAACGCCGCTACATTCGCGAAATCATCTTTGGCAAACGTCGTGCCACTCTGATACTACGAAATCACCAAAGGCAGTACTGAAGAGCCAAACTAAGCCAATACCTGGCAAATCCTGACTAATTTGAGTGGAGAGATCCAATCTCAGGTCGCGTTGCTCTACACGTTGAGAACCTGGATTGAGTACAGCTTTAGGCAAGTCAAGCATGAACTATTAACCCGGCAATAATAGATAGTGCATTTGACTAAAGTGCATATGTAATCTCAGGGTGCTGAAAATAGCTTCTTACTCGTGCCGGTAGCTTTTGCAGCTTTTGCAGATGGCATCACACTCGATGTTTGAGTTGCTGAAAATTGCGACTGGGAACCTTGGAATGAACCCCCTGCTTCACATCTCTATTCAAATACTCAACCGGATTCAAGTGTGGAGAGTAGGAGGGCAGAAACACCAATTCAATCTTCTGAGTCTGCTGGGCTAGCCAGTCCTGAACCGCCTGGGAGCGATGCACGGGATGACGATCAACAATCCAGACCAACTTGTGTTTGCGTCCCTCGATCAGACGTTCTAAAAAAGTAATGAACACTAGACTGTCGAATTTACCTGCGTAGAGCATAAAGCGAACCATTCCTTGATTGTTCAAACTGGCGATGAAGTTGATCCGATGCCGCTGCTTCTGGCTCAAATTAATTTCAGGCGTCTGTCCAATCGGTGCATAGCCTCGCCCTGTTTGAGTATCCGAGCGCAGTCCCGCTTCATCCCCCCAGGCAATCTCTGCCCCTTCTGACTCCGCACGGGCAACGATCGCCGGATACTCCACATCTAGCCATTGTTGCACTGCGGCTGGGTCTTGCTCATAGGCTCGTTTGAGCGGCTTTTGCGGGGTAAATCCCCATCGTTCAAGATACGACCCCACCGTCCGAATCGGCAGCTTCACCTCACAATGCTCCTCAATCAACTGTTGCACTGCTCGTCGTGTCCACAGGGCACTATCAATCTCTAACTCCTCTGGAAAATGCTCCAGCATCAGCGCTTGAACTTCGATTTCTTGGCTAGCAGTCAACTTGCGCCCCTCTCCCTCAACTCGTCCTCTCAATCCCTGCCTCAGTGCCGCCGCTCCTTCTGCTTCATAAAGGTGCCACCAGCGCGATACTGTATTGCGGTGTACCCCTAAAAATTCGCCAATTTCCACAAACGTCTTGCCTTGCTCATACAACTGAATCGCTTGCTGACGCAAATACTCCTGGATTTCTAAGCTGAGGTAGCGGGCATCACTGTTTGACATAGCTTCATCTCAATCATTATGATTAATCTTGACATATCTATAGTGCACTATCTATTACAGCCGGGTTAATAGGTTGGAGTGATTATCGGCTCACCGATTACCAGAGCATTAAACGTTGGTGGGGGCGTTGCATAATGAAGTATGAGTTCAAGGTGTTTAGCCATGCAATGTTCTCGTTGTGGTTCGACTCGTATCCGTAAGAATGGCGTAAAACAGAGTAAACAAAATCATATCTGTGTGGAATGTAGTCGTCAGTTTCTCGACCCGTATGAGCCGAATCGAACTTACTCAGAGGAAATGAAACAAGAATGCTTAACGATGTATGTCAACGGCATGGGCTTGCGAGGGATTGCACGAGTCAATGGAGTGCATCATACGACAATGATTACCTGGATTAAACAACGAGCAGAAGCGTTACCCAATGCGCCAGAAGCTGAGCGAATTCCTGAAGTAGGAGAGTTAGATGTAGCTTGCTTCCCGAAGGGTACTCGAAACCGTAAGCGTTCACGGGGTACAGATAGCGATCCAAGCTCTGGAAAGCTCTACCTCTAGTGTTTCAAGCTTCAAAAAAGCGTTGATGGGATGGAAGTTTGGCTTTTTTCAACAAGCAGTTTCTGTGTTCTAATTCACTGCAATCTTCTTCCAGAGCCGATTTCAATGATTTTGATTCACCCCCTGAACGGTTACCTCGAAACCTTTGTCGGCTCAAAAAAAGCAAGCTTTGGCTGTGGACTGCGGTAGACCACTTTAAAGGCGGGATCTTGGCTGGGTGCTGGGGGATCGCAGTTCAGAGACGTTTCGCCCTTTGTGGGCAATGGTCGGGGCTTGGCATTGCTATTTCTATGTGACGGATGGCTGGTCAGCTTATCCTTGCTTTATTGCAGATGGGGATCAGACCGTCAGCAAAACCTACATCAATGGCACTGAAATAAGGTCAATCAATTAGCCAGCTTAGCTTTAAGGACAGAGCGAGGTTGCCGCATTCGTGGAAAAGGTTTAGGTCTACGCTTGACAACTCGCGGTTCCTGTCGATGCGGTCTAGCAGGAAGCAAGTCGGCTGCAACTTGTTCAAGCAACAGACGATAAAGACGTTGTTGTGCTGCTGTTGTCAATATCGCTAACAGCGGAATGATTTGATTAAATTGCTGACGAGTTGCTTGGAAGGAGAGTTGAGAACGGGAATAATGGGCAACTGGAGCCGCTTTTTCCATGATGCTGCGCAAGAGGTTGTAAGCCAATAGATGCGACCAGAGTTCCTTGCGCACCATATCAGGGGTTTTCGCCCGCAGCATTTCCATCTGTAAGCTGGTTTTAAGATGGCGTAAATTCACCTCAGCAGCTTGCCACCGCCAGCCATACAACTGAGTCAGAGTCAGATGCTGGGCACTGTATCGTTTGACATCGAGCAGGGTGGTGACGACAATGATGCGTTGGTCTCGAAAGCCTCGACGGGCTAGACGCAGACAAACTTCGCGCACTGGCAGGGTCTCCGGCATCTGGGCAAACTCTGGTGGACTCATGTGTTCAGGACGTTTTTTAGGCTTCTGCCAG
>CASBQM010000216.1 GCA_949127645.1 Synechococcales cyanobacterium PMM_0036 | reverse complement strand
GTGTTCAGCTTTCAGGAAGGCGACATATTTGCAGAGTAAATGCCACTCTCTGAGGTTACGAATGGCTCGTTCAAAAACAGTTTTATTAGCTTCAATAATTGCTGATTCTTGTGTAGAAATGGGAACAAAGTTGATAGCAGATTTTGGATACTGATTGATAAGCTCAACAACACTTTGATGCCGTTGAATAAAGTGAGGAGATACCACAATATCGAGCTGTCCTGCAAGCTGATTATCACCCCAATATCGAATAAGATGACGAATATAATTTGCATGATGACCCGAAAACTTCAGATCAAACAGCATGATTTTGCGATCGAGATTATTTTCATTAGCTTGCAATGATTGAACAACCTCATCATTAATATTCATAAGCTAATACTCACAAATTCTTAAGTAGTTAAACTTTTGTGCATCGAAACCATGCATAACGTTAATCTCCGATCTAGTCAGTTCTTAATTAACTAAATTTTTAATTAACTAAAGTTGTATAGAGATCTATAAAGCGAGTAGACTGCTGCTCCTGGCTGAATGTTTCCACAGCTTTTTGGCGAGCCTTGATGGAGAGATGAGTATGTCTCTCCTGATCTTCTAGAATCCATTCCATGCCCCTCGCTAAATCCTCAACATCAAGTTTCTGTGCTAAATATCCGTTCTGCTGATGATCGATCATGTCGGGCATACCGCCAATATCAAACGCGAGGCAGGGAGTGCCGCAAGCCAACGCTTCAACTACCGTATTGGGCAGGTTATCTTGTATAGAAGGAGCAACAAATATATCAGCAGCGGCATAACTGAGTGCTAAGGAAATATCGTCGCCCAGCCGACCCAAATAATGCGAATTGAACGCTAAGGGCAGAGCCTTTCCAGATGCAGATTCTCCAAGGATGGCAAGTTCTAACTGGTTTCCCCAGCGTTGAGCATCAAGGCGCTGTAATGCCGAGAGCAAAAACTGGAAGCCTTTGCGAGTATCGGCAGTCGTACTTCCGGCTCCAAATAACACTAACTGCTTATCTTGAGGCAAGTTTAGTGCATCACGAGCCATTGCCTTATTGATAGGCTTGTAGACTTGCATATCTACACTATTAGGAATCACCTCGACTCGGTATTGCTCAAATAGCGGACTGGCGCTGGCGCATTCTGCTAACCATCGGCTGGGCGTGACCAGAGTTAAGTTGAGATTGCGCCATGCTTTAGCTTTGCGCTGCCAAATTTGGCGAGAGAGGTCTTTGTCTTTAAGGCTATTAAGCTGTGGGCAAGCTCCACAACTTTTGGTGTAGCGATCGCATTCCTGCGTGTAGTGGCATCCTCCGGTAAATTCCCACATATCATGCAATGTCCAGACTATGGGCTTCTGAAATTTTGGGAGAGATTCAATCTGCAAAAAGCCATTGCGAGTCCAGTGAAGATGAACAATTTCTGGATTAATTTGCTTAACTCGAGAAACAATGGAATCTGGAAACCATTGAGCTGAAAAAGTGTCAGGAGGACACTTGGGATAAAAGCGCAAAGCTTGCTCATCTAACTTAGAGCCAAGCTGAGCAATTAGGGGTTTATGTGCAATAACTGTCTTATCTCGGCTTAACTTTGCGCGCACCAGCATTTGAGAATCAAAGTTTGCATTAATTAATGCCCGATGGAGCCGATGAGCTGCACGAGCTGCGCCGCCATCCAAATCAGAAGTAGAAATATGTAACGTCTTCATTTCACGCCCCAAGGATTTTTTAACGAGGTCTAATTTTCAATCAAATAGCAACCATTTTTTTGACCTTTCTTCTGATGCGAATAGGCAAAGTAGTGTCATAAAATTGATTTTGAGTAATGGCATCTGCTCGGGAATTTCTAACAATGTAACGGGGATGCTTGAGAGGAAACTTCAAAGGCTCCGCTATCATTGCCGCATAAGGATTATTGGCTTCGGTTGTTTGTGTATTTGTAGCATCTAAACTAAAGCCAATATTAGAGATCATGTTGACACTTGAGATAATGCTAACTCCGCCCTGCAACCAGCAAGAGAGCGTCCATTGATAATCCCAAGTTCTATGCTTTTTGTCATAGGTGTCTTGAAAGATTTGAGTCCAGTATTTCGCTGCGCGATCGTCCTCAAAAATATCCTTTAAAACATGATGAGTTCGCACATCTGCCCAATTCTTCATTTCAAGGTCATAGCACTGCCATGCCCGTCTCCAGCTTGCCCAACCCCAGCAATGGTTATACCGAGAAAAGTAGTAGCTATCATCTGTTGTTTTTTGCCCAAGCTGAACATTTTGCCCAGAGATAGACATAATTCTATTGTCATCTCGATAGCGGGTTAGCAGCTCTTCACAGAAGTCGAAAAATGTCAGGTGAGGCAGACAATCATCTTCGAGAATGATAGCTTCTTCTACAAGACTAAATGCCCAATCTAGACCACTAGAAACACGCTTAGCACAGCCTAAATTGATCTCAGAATAATTCTTGATGACTTCACAATTCCAGTCAACTTGGTCAATAATGGCGCGAGTTGCGGCGCATTGCTCAGCTTCACCAGGGCGATCGCTCCGAGGACCATCGGCAACCACTAGAAGACGAGAAGGCTTGACCTGCCGAATGGCTTCAAATACTCTTGCGGTCGTATCGGCTCGCTTGAAAATTATGAATACAACTGGGGTTTTTAGGGTAACTGAAGTCATAATTAAAAATTTAGCTGATGTCGATGAATAGCTAACGGAAAGCCTAGATAAGAAAGATGAAAGATTTTAGACTAAATACTTAAACCTGTCTCCCGTGTCTGCTCTTTTTGAACAGGTTCCAATAAAGAATATATATGGCTCTTTTAATCACCGTAGTAATTC
>CASBQM010000215.1 GCA_949127645.1 Synechococcales cyanobacterium PMM_0036 | reverse complement strand
CTTATATTAAGGTTGGTCAGGCTCTCTCTACCCGTCCTGACCTAGTGCGGAAGGATTTTTTGGAGGAGCTGGTGAAGCTGCAAGACCAGTTGCCGCCCTTTCCGACTGACATCGCCTTTGCGATCGTTGAGCGAGAGTTAGACCGCACGATTGACGAAATCTTTAGCCAAATTACGCCTCAGCCGATCGCCGCAGCGAGTTTGGGTCAGGTTTATCAGGCGCGGCTGCACACAGGCGAAGAGGTTGCCGTTAAAGTGCAGCGCCCTAACCTGCTGCCTGTGCTGACGCTGGATCTTTACCTGATGCGATGGACGGCGAACTGGATTTCTCCCTGGCTGCCCCTGAACTTAGGACATGACCTGATTCTTGTCGTTGATGAGTTTGGCACTAAGCTCTTTGAGGAAGTGGACTACCAAAATGAGGGGCTAAATGCCGAAAAGTTTGCCGCCAATTTTTTGGGCGATCCTACGGTTAAAGTTCCGGCGATTTATTGGAAATATAGCAGTCATCATGTGCTAACGCTGGAATGGATTCACGGCTCTAAGCTGACAGACCTACAGAAAATCCGTGAATCTAATCTCGATCGAGATACGCTAATCGAAATTGGCGTGACGGCAGGTTTACGACAGCTCCTAGAGTTTGGCTTTTTCCACGCCGATCCACATCCCGGCAATCTGTTTGTCACCCCCGATGGGCGGATGGCGTACATTGACTTCGGCATGATGGATCAGCTTCATCAAGAGGCAAAAGAAACGCTGGTAGATTCTGTAGTGCATCTGATCAATCAGGATTACGAGCATCTCGCGCAGGATTTCGTTAAGCTGGGCTTTCTCACGCCGGGTACCGATATTCGACCGATTATTCCTGCCCTTGAAGAAGTGCTGGGCAATGCCTTGGGCGAGAGCGTGCAGGACTTTAACTTTAAAACCATCACCGATAAATTCTCGGCTTTGATGTACGAGTATCCCTTTCGGCTGCCCGCTAAGTTTGCCCTGATTATCCGATCGGTCGTGACCCAAGAAGGGCTTGCCCTCAGCCTCAATCCTGACTTCAAGATTGTCGATGTCGCCTTTCCCTACGTAGCGCGGCGGCTCTTGACGGGTGAATCGGCAGCTCTGCGACGACGGCTGATCGAGGTGCTGTTTAAGGACGGCAAATTCCAATGGGAACGCATGGAGAATCTGATTGCGATCGCCCGTTCAGATACGCACTTTGATCTGTTGCCCACTGCCCAACTCGGCTTACAATACCTCTTGTCTGATGAAGGTGACTTGCTCAGACGGCAGATCATTCTGGCGCTGATTGAAGACGATCGACTCCATACCGCAGAGGTTCGGCGATTGTGGGATTTGATCAAAGAAGACGTGAAGCCTGCCCGGTTGCTAAATGCGGCGATCGGCGCACTCACAGAGTTTTCTGCTGAAAGAGCTGCAACGCTGCTGCCGATGAACTTTATGTCATCAAAATCCCTCAGCTAATCCCCATATCTCATCCCTCTGTCCTATTCCCCTATCCCAGTCAAGGAGCTATCTGTGTACTACGATCCCCCGTACTTTTTATTGGTTGCTGGTTTGTTTGCAAGCATAACTTCGGGGCTGGCATTTGACGCGACGCTGAAGCAATCTGTGAATGAATGGGCGCGCAACCGCTCGACGCAAACACTAGAAAATGTTCAAGGCTCTGCGCTCCGCCTAACGTTTCTAGGAATTTGCGCTGGCATCTGCGTATTCCTGGCTTCCGGTGTCCAGATTTTTGGCTTTCCGACCGGAATTGCCTACGGCGTTGCTGCTGTGTTGACTTTAATGACGGGTTTGCTGGTCTGGTGGCAGCTCGGCAAAAACTTGGTTCAATTACAGCAGGGGGGTTCAAAAGCTCTCGACTTAGATTCTTTCGGTTGAGGATACAGTTGACTTTTGTGAAGGAGGATGAGGCGCATTCAGCCGTCCTCCTTTTTTTTGGAGCGATCGCCCCAAAACGGTATCTTAGGGAACTTATGATCGAGAGCGCTAGTCTAATTTTCAGCTAAGGCAAAATTTTAGATATTAAGATCCGATCGGGAACTCATTAAACATGGACAAGTCTTCTTTTCAGTCTGTCAGCCGTCTGTGGATCGCTGGAGGCATTTGCCTGACGGCAGGTCTGGCTATCCCAGCGATCGCAGCCTCATCTCTTTCCCCACTCGTAGATACGGGATCTGTCCAAATTGCCCAAGTGCTGCCGGAGCCGCAAGCCACCTTGAAGCTGACCGGATTTAGAGCAACGGTGAATCTGAGCAACCAGACCGATCGCCCTATCTTCTATGCAGTGGTGGGAGAAACTGCGCCGCGATCGCTAGACAAAGGCGCATCGGTGACGCTACAAAATTTGCATATTCCGTCTAGTCTGCTGCTGCGAGCCAATGATGGCGATACTCACGATCGGCTATTCTTCAACATTGGGGTAACACCGGGCGATACGGCTGGAGTCCTAAATGTCGTGGTCAAAGACGCAAATTCCAATGACGGCAGCACTTCGGTCTACTTAGACACCAACGGTAAGGTATACGTAGATTAGAGCAATGTAGATTAGTACAAACTCAGAGCGATCGCCTCGCCAAGCTCAGAGACTTTGGGTAGGGGCTTTGGGTAGGGGCTTTCAACCAGGCTGCAACCCCACAACTGGAACGGAGCCAACCCAGAGCTGAACCCAGATCTAAAAGGATTATTCATAAATTCAGAGTTCAGAATCTAGTGCAGTAAAATGCCCGTAGATTCAAGGACGCAACAGGAAAAAGAGCCAACATGGAAGATAGTAAGCCGCTTCAGACACTCTCCGTGGATATCGGCGGTAGCGGCATCAAGCTAATGGTTTTAGATGCGCGGGGCAACCCGCTGACTGAGCGTGAGCGTGTAGATACTCCACAACCTGCTACCCCCAATGCGATTCTTTCAGCCATTGTGGGATTGGCAAAAGATAAGGAGTTCGATCGCATCTCGGTGGGATATCCTGGCGTGGTGCGGCAGGGTGTAACTGAGACTGCGGCAAACGTTAGCCCAGAATGGATCGGCTTTGATCTGGGTAGTGCCCTCACTCGCCATTTGGGTAAGCCTGTGCGGGTTGTCAACGATG
>CASBQM010000214.1 GCA_949127645.1 Synechococcales cyanobacterium PMM_0036 | reverse complement strand
AGAGGTTCACGCAAGCCCTCGCCGACCTACTGCGGGAGACACCGGCGACCGCTTCGGAAAGTGCTCCCGCAGAAATGCCCGATAGCAAGCCCTCCTCCCGCGCCATACGACGGCTAAAGGCGATCGCGTCGTCATCCTTTACCCGCACCACTTCGTCAATCAGATGGGTTTGCAGCACCTTGGGCACAAAGCCCGCACCAATGCCCTGAATTTTGTGGGAACCGGGCAACCCACCCGACAGCACAGGGCTGCTGGCGGGTTCAACGGCGATCGCCTTAAATCCAGGCTTGCGCCCTCTCAACACTTCTGCGATGCCTGTGAGCGTGCCGCCTGTGCCAATGCCCGACACCAGAAAGTCTACCTGTCCGTCTGTATCCGCCCAGATCTCCTCGGCGGTGGTTTCTCGGTGAATTTTGGGGTTGGCAGGATTGCTAAACTGTTGCAGGATGTAGGCATTGGGCGTTTTTGCCGCAATTTCTTCGGCTCGCTGGATGGCACCCCGCATTCCCTCGGAGCCTGGAGTTAGCTCTAGGTAAGCCCCATAGCCCCGCAGCATCGATCGCCGCTCTAAGCTCATGGTTTCCGGCATCGTCAAAATCAGGCGATATCCCTTAGCTGCGGCAACCATAGCTAGAGCGATGCCCGTATTGCCCGAAGTTGGCTCTACTAAGATTGTCTTTTCGGGATGAATCAAGCCCTGCTCTTCTGCAACTTGAATCATGCTGATCCCGATTCGATCTTTGACGGAAGCGGACGGATTCATGCTCTCCAGCTTCACGACAATTTGCGCCACGCAGCCTTCCGCCTGGGGAATTTTGTTGAGCTGCACCAAGGGCGTACGGCCAATTAACTCTGTAATATCTTTAGCAATTCGCATAGTCATTGTTCCTTTGCCCTGACCCAGGGCACGATCGCTTTGATTTGAGGCTTGAATTTTAGGCTTTGATTTAAGTAAGTGGGTTAAGTGAAGATTCTGTTAATGTACTACGGCATTCCGACTGACTTAGGGGATTGTTATGAGAACTTCATTAAGCATATCGATAAGTCGGTTCTCCTAGACGTAAACCTAGACATAAACCTCGGCTTTTGTGAAAAAATGGCGACATGATCCTCAATTCTAATCCTCTCCAAAATCTTCGCACTTACGCCATTTTGGGCACGGGTGCGCTAGGCGGTTTCTATGGCGCACGTTTGCAGCAGGTCGGCATAGAAGTTCATTTTCTGTTGCGCAGCGACTACGAGCAGGTGCAGCAGCAGGGCTTGATCATAGAATCTCCAGACGGCAACTTTACGCTACCCCAGGTCTATGCCTATCGTAACGGCTGCGATATGCCTGCTTGCGATGTGGCGATCGTTGCTCTCAAAACGACCCAGAACCATTTGCTGCCTGAACTTTTGCCGCCCGTGCTGAAGGAAAACGGTGTGGTGCTAGTGCTGCAAAACGGTTTGGGCATTGAGGCAGAGGTGGCAAAAATTGTCGGGAGCGATCGCGTCCTAGGCGGTCTCTGCTTTCTCTGCTCAAACAAGGTTGCGCCGGGACATATTCGCCATTTAGACTACAAGCAAATTACGCTAGGCGACTATCGTGAAAACTATGTGCCCTGCGGCATTACAGAACGAATGCAGCACATTGCTACTGACTTTGAACGGGCTGGCATCCCGATCGATCGTTCTGAAGATCTATTGATTGCTCGCTGGAAAAAACTGGTGTGGAATATTCCCTTTAATGGGCTGTCGGTAGTGCTGAATGCGACGACGCAGCAAATGATGGCAGACAAGCAGACTTGCGCTTTAGCAGAGCAGTTGATGAAAGAAGTAGTGGCGGGAGCGGCAGCTTGCGTCCAAGCGATCGATCTGGGCAGCACCCGTGCCGTGCCTCCCACATTTATCCAGACTATGCTGGACTATACTGCCAAAATGACTTCCTACCGTACCAGCATGAAAGTTGACTATGACGATCGCCGCCCTTTGGAAGTAGAGGCGATTTTGGGCAATCCGCTTCGCATGGCAAAACGGGCTGGAGTTGAGTTGCCCCAAATTCAGATGCTTTACCAGCAGCTTAAATTTTTGGATGCCCGGAACCGAGATGAGTTTAATCAAGCAGCTAGTCAAGCTTGAGCGAATTTACAGGAACTTCCTCCCAAGATTCCACCGTGCGCATCCGTGCAACCCAACCATCCTGTTTTTGTAGGGGGGTCAGGTTTTCTTCAAACGAGTCATGACATTCTTGTGCCTGTGTCGCATCGGAGCAGGCAATACAGGCTCGAATGATGCCTGATGGATCGATTTGTTCGTTTACCCAAATGGTCACACTTGATCCTCCAAACACGATCGCTATAAGTCCCTCTATGGTTTTAACGGAGAGTAGAGTGATCAAACAAGCGTTTGTGAGAATTGCCTTAGGTCTATCAGTTGGATCTTAAGACTGATTCTGGTCTAGAGCATTCAGCAGACCGCTTTTTTTGAGCGCCCAATATTTGTTAATAATGTGCTTGGCAGAATCGGAAATATTGACTCGCTCTTCTAGGGGTATCTCAGAAAATTGACAGAACCTAATTGTCTTAATTTCTTCTCTGGGCTGTGGTTTTCCCTTGGCTCGAATTAGAAACACCTCATGGTGATTCCGGGCTAAACCTGAGCTGCGCTTGCGAATTTTGCCCACATGGCTAAACAGATATTGCGCCGAAGTTGCCTTCAAACCCGTTTCTTCCTTTAGCTCTCGAATGGCGGCGGTCTCTCCACTCTCCTGTTTTTCTGCGCCACCCCCTGGCAGACTAAAGCGATCGCCATTCGTAGACACCAGCAAAATTCCTTCAGGCGTATCGACGATCGCCGTTCCTCTCACCCGTTTACGAATTTTGGT
>CASBQM010000213.1 GCA_949127645.1 Synechococcales cyanobacterium PMM_0036 | reverse complement strand
TGGTTCTCCTCCAGGGGACTTTCACCCCATGAGTTCACGCCCATGCTGGGCGTACACACGTCAGCGCAGCGGATTGACCGAAGCCGCTTGTGTGAGATGCAAAGGTATCGGCAACCGCTGACCCGAACCGTTAGGCTGAATTATTAGGCTGAGGGACATAGGGCATGAAGCAGTCAGGAAAGCTCTTCTTCTTTTGCGGAAAGATGGCGGCGGGAAAATCGACCCTTGCCAGGGAAATAGCGCGGCGAGAGGACGCGGTTTTGATCGTGCAAGACGAGTTGCTGATTAAGCTGTTTCCGGGCGAAGTGGTAGACATTCCTAGTTTCGTCAAGTATTCATCAAGGCTGAGAGATGCTCTTGCAGAGCACATCTGCTCACTGCTTTCAAAGGGTGTATCTGTTGTACTGGATTTTCCTGGCAACACAAGAATACAGCGAGCGTGGTTTCGGGAGCTATTTGAACGTGCGATCGCCAATCACGAGTTACACTACGTCGATGTGACTGACGAGTTGTGCAAGCGTCAGTTGCGGGAGCGGAGCAAGGAGCTTACTGAAGGCTCAGCTTTTACGAGCGATGCCGAATTTGATGCCATTACGCAGTACTTTCAGGCACCATCAGATGATGAAAACTTCAACGTCATTCGCCATCAGCGTGCCTAACAACGCCTATGCACACCGACCGTTGAGAGTTGATCAGTCATGATGCAAAGGTTATGTCGGGTGATGGGCAACGTTATGCTGCTTCTGTCTTTAGTATTTGTTGATGCTGTAGAACAGTGCGATCGCCGCTCACTTAGGTTAGGTCGAGATCATAAGTCTATACCCTCTCTCAACACAGTCCGATCGCTCCTCCAAATCTGCAAAGGAAAGCGTGAAGCGCGATCGCCTATGCCACCCAAATTCCGGGAGGCGATCGCCCCTCTACCGATCGCCCCTCCCCTTCCTGGATAGGCTTTACCGCTATTTCAATGCCTGTTGATAGGCAGCGTGGATACGCCGTAGGTAATTTTCCATGCTAAAGAATTTTGCCACCTGCTTGCCTAGAGCAGAAAGCTGCGATCGCAATGCCGGATTGCCTAGCAAGCCCTCCATCTTGTCTCGAATGTCGCCCACTTCGTAGGGATTGACATAAAGAGCCGCGTCGCCGCAAATTTCGGGCAGGCAGGACACGTTAGACGTGATGACAGGACAGCCGAAGCTCATAGCCTCCACGGGCGGCAGCCCAAACCCTTCGTAGAGCGAGGGAAACACCAGACAGAATGCGCCGCTGTAGAGATAGCGCAAGCTGCTTGCTGGAACATATTCTAAAAGCCTCACCTGCTTGCTAGGATTCTTGCTATTAGCAACGTAGCCCACCTTAGACAGTTCATCCTCCCAGAGCCAGCCCTTTTTGCCGACAATCACCAGCGGCAGATCGGTATCTAGCCCTGCATAAGCATCAATTAATCGACCGACATTTTTCTTCGGCTCGATCGCCCCAACAAACAGAAAGTATTTTTGATTCTCCAATCCATAGCGCTCTAAAAACTCAGAAACTTCTCGTCTAGAGGCAATCAATGGCTCTAAGGCGATCGGTTGATAGGTGACAATAATCTTGTCTGGATCGGCTTCGTCAAAGTAGGTTAAAAGATCTTGTTTTGAGCTTTCAGAAACAGTAATAATCGCTGAGGATTCTTTCAGCGCATCTCGAATTTTGAAATAGAAGTTTTCTTTGTCATCTAGCGTGGCGTAGGGGAGGCGCAGCGGAATTAAATCATGGACGGTCGTAATTTTTTTGGCTCCGCGAATTTGCATCGGCAGAGGATAGGTGGCGTGCCACAGATCAATTTTTTCAGGGACAGAAATCTGGGTTTTTAGCCCCAGCTTTTTGTAGAGAATATTGGCAATGTCATAACACTGTGGCAGATTAAAAGATGCTGCGTATTTGAGGAAATCTTCGCTGTACTGTCCGCGCGTCACCACAAAATTGCGATCGCCCTTTCTGCGTCTAGCGCGATAAAGCGGTGATGCCGTTTTAGCCAATCCTTTGAGCAGAAAGGGGAGACTGCGATTCTCGATCGGGTTGTCAAAAAAGAAAACCTCATTGAGAATCTCATTGGACTTATAGCCGCCCCGACTCAGCAACACATCAATATGCGCTCCCAGCAGCGTCAAAGCCTGAATCAAGCTCAGACCATAGGTTTTGATGCCTGTGCCCTTCATGAGCTGTAAGTTGTATCCGTCAATTAAGACGTTCACACCCGCCAAGCTCAGGTCTGGTGGCACAACGAGCGCCTGTTTCTCGATCTTGACCTGTTCAATCTCCTGCGCCTCAACAGCCGACTGACTTATCTCAGCGACGGGTTCCCGAACCGCGATCGGCTGAGCGAGATCAACAGTTCTACTCTCAACTGCTAACTCGCTGAGATTGCCCCACGTAGAATCTGCGGCAGAGGTGCGGAACGATCGCACTAGTCCAGGAACACAAACCACGTAGCCGCCTTGTTTGACGATCGATCGCGGCGACCAGCAGGTAATCCACCAATCCTCATCAGCTCCCTGTCCTGGCTTGCCCTGGTCGGGCTTGGGCGCACCCAGGTAAGGCGTGGGAATGGGCATTACGCCGCGCCAGTAGTGGCGGTGAGCGTGGAGGTGCTGACCGGGCATCGATCGCTTGTACAAAACTTTGTATCCGGCGATTTCACCCGTGCCGAAGTTGGGATGCTCTAGAGCATCGCGTCCGGCAAGCAGAGGGCGATCGTGCGGATCTTGAATTTGCGCCAGCACCTTGAGCGTATCAGGATGGATATCCACATCGTCCTGAAAGTAGGAAATCCAGTCGATCGCGGGGTCAGCCAGCCAATATTCTAGCCCTACATTCATGGCGTTGGGCAGCCCTCGATTTTCGGGAATGCGAATCAGTGGAACTGAGTGCTGTCCAGTAATCTGCTGATTTTCCCGATAGTTTTCCGGCGTTGAAGCATCGTCCACCACTACCACAGAAATGCCCAAGGCTAAAACCTGAGGGAGCGATCGCGCCAGACTTTGAGGACGATTGTAGGTCGTGATAACGGCAGCATAGGCGATCGGTCGGGGCGACTGCTCCAATGCCTCAAACGCTTCATCAAACTGCCGCACGAGTCCCGTAATGTGAACTTTGTCTGGCGACTGCACACCCGCAATCAGCGCTTTAGAGTAAATTACAAAGACTTCGTTAGCAAAGACAGGATGAAACTGCTCTAAAACTTTGAAGGCAACAGGCGCTTCAATTCCGGTTGCCATGCCTTTGTGAAAAACAACGAACTGAAACTGTTCGGCGGGCAGCAGGTATGAAACGTTGTAATGATAAGTGCCCGCAAAGAAATCCAGGAATTCGTTAGGAGCTAGAATTGCATCCAGCGCTTCGGCGTATTTCTCCAGAAACGATCGCGCCTGCATCCAAAATTTGTCTTCAGTGGGAAATGGCATGGGAGAGAAAGTTAAGTGCAGCTCTTTCAGTAGGATGCCATATTGAGTGAACTATTCGGTTGACCATCCTAAGAATCGCTTGAACTTAAACCATGCCGATCGCAGTTGCCAAAATTTGCTAGTTTGCATGGCTACAATAACAGCTTGAGCTTCTAGCAACTGACTTTGTAACTGTTGACTTTGGACAAATTGCGATCGCAGTTGCTCAATTTTAGCCTTAAGTTGCTGTTGTTCTTGTCGAGATTTTTGGATGGCTTGTAGTGTCTTGCCAGGAGAGAATTCTTGATGCCAAAAGATAAATTTGAGGCGAGAAAGCTCGCTCGACCAGTCCTGCATTTCTAGCAGCAAATCAGAGTTTAAGTTGGGAGCTGCATAAGTCAGTTCATAGCTAAAGATTAGTGGAGTTCTCTTTATCATATTCAACAATAGGCATAAATCCTCAACTCCATTGAGCTGAGGATCAGTAAGAAAATCAGCATCTAAGAGCGATCGCCTTATTAGTAATCCGCTCAAATCAATTCGTTTCTCAAAAGCTAGAATCTGTTCAAGATCATAGGGATAAAAATTTATGAGTTCCTCATCATTAGCCTCAGATAGTGCACTAGAGTATCCTGCATCTAAGTTTGTGCGATCGAGTAAAGAAACGAGTGTTTGAATATGGTTAGGATAAATTGAGCAAGCGGTATCTAGAATTATGAAGTAGTCGCAGTTGGTAGAGGCGATCGCCTCCAATCCTCGCCAAAGCCGACTGCTAGAATAGCCAAAATCCTCTATTTCTACAGTCTGAATTAGAAGTCTTTCTGAGTAATCACTCAAGAACCGATCTACATTCTCATCAGCAGATTTAACTAGCGTTACTGAGCAATTAGAATAGACTTGCCGCGAAACTTGATAGAGAGAATGTGCTAGTTTATCAGGGCTTTGACTATCGTAGTTTAGGATAATCTGAATGGCAGGAAAATTCTTCTGGGGAAGACTTGGCTCTGATAATACAAATCCCTTTTGCTGAACTAAAGTCTGATGATAGGGTAGAAGATTGAGGAGCAGTTTTTCTAACGCATAGGTTTTCAGGAAAATACTGTGAGCTTTAACCGATCGCTCTAAAGCCGCTTCGGGATTGTCTTTAATCCACTGCATATGGCTAGAAATCTGCTCAATTTGCGTTGTGTAGCTCGCGTCTGAATCAATATAAAGAACGCTATTACCAAATGTCTCTTGGATAAATGGATGATTGCCGCAAATAGCGATCGCCCCCGATGCCACAATTTCAAAAATTCGCATAGAGGGCAAAGCCGCCTGACGATGCTCTTCTCGATGCAAACATAGCCCCACTCCAGCTTGATTCAGCGTCTGCAAAACGCTTTCGCCATCGTAAGGAATTACGCCTTTATAAGCATGAGTTAAATGTTTCCAGCCATTAGGATTGCCATACACTTCCATGTAATCTTGATGATCTAATCCCTCAAACAGCTCTTGAAACCGCAAGCCATCCCAATTAGAACCCAAGTAAGCTAAGCAAGGGTTTTCCAGTTTAGGAGCCTGATACTGATTCTGAGAACAGCTTGTGTAAAATGGCGCAGTAAAAAAAACTTTGGGTGTGTTGTAAAGAAGATGATGTAACCATCGATCGATCGCCTTTGAAGAAGTTAGGTATCCATCGTAGCTCAACACATTTTTAACATACTTCTCCGTTCCTTCAAAAAACGAAGGTGGGTTCCACATACACCCATAAGTCGGACATTCTGAAAGCTTAGGGCTATTGTTGTGCAGCGCAATTACAAAGTCAGGTTGAAAGGCTTTAATCTCAGTTGAGGTACAGACTTCGATCGCTTCCCAGCCTAGATTTATTGCCGCCAAAAAAATCCGTCGAGATAGCTCAGTTTCCGCAACAAGCTGTCCAGCAAACGGATTTTGAATGGCGATTCTCATGGATATTTCTAAATCAGAGCCACTGCTAAACTTGGGTCAAAGCAACTTTGAATTTGCGATCGTATTCAGCAAATCCCCAGACATCTATTGGCTGCTTATTTAGCACCTCTTTTTTGTGCATAATGAAACTGCCCCAAATATTTTGGGAAAATCGAGAGGCTTCAGGATTATGAACTGGATGTGCGCCGAAAAAGTATTCTTGATAGTAGTCCACCATCTCTTTTTCAGGAAGCGATCGCCCTAAATAGACCTCATGCAGTCGAGCAATTTCAGGTAAGCCTACGGTTTCCCAGAGATCAATTGATTTTTGCTCTTGATAGCTGCGAAATAGCCCAAAGAATTCGTCAACAGCCAAGAACTTTGCGCCATGTTTCAAAAAGCGCAGCCACAGCTCATAATCCATGGCAAAGTGAAAGCTTTCATCGACATAGGCACCCGATTTTTCAAAGATTCCGCGTCGCCAAAAGACGCATTCTTGGGCAATATAATCGCTGAGATAGAGGTTTTTTTTGCAGAAAGGCTGGTAGGGGGGGCAATAGGTAAAGCGCCCATTCGCATTAATGCAGTTGCGCCGACCGTAGATCACGTCAATATCAGGATTTTCATCAAAATAGCGAACGGCAGTGGCGATCGTATCCTTATCGGCATAGCAATCATCAGAGTTAAGATATGCTAGAATCTCACCCGTACTGCGCTTAAAACCCTTGTTTAAGGCATCTGTTTGTCCGCGATCGGATTCGATAATTAAAACATCAATGTGCTGTCGATATTGCTCTAGAACATCTTTTGTCTGATCAGACGAAACTGCATCCACCAAAATATATTCGAGGTCAGAATAATCCTGGCAAATGACGCTCAGAATTGTTCTTTCAATAAATTTACCCTGGTTATATGAGGGAGTGATAATGCTAACTCTAGGACGGCTAGTGACTTCCATTACGCTCATACTTAATGGCTTCTAGACTTTTATGAATCTTGACAAGCTCATCAACAATGGTGACATTGAGCTTGACATCTGTACGATCGCTCTTAATTTCATCAATCATCTGATACATCTTGACAAACTCTGTAGAAACCTGATGAGCAATTCGATTCTGCTGCTCCAAGTTGATTTTTTTCAGTCGCTCTACTTCTTTAGACAGACTCTCTATTTGCTGTTCTAGCCTCTCTGCATATTCTCGTGAAATCGATCGCGCTTCATCGGCCGTTTCAGCTTTGACAACCCTATAGAGAGGATTTAGGCTGTAATAGTAAACGCGCTTAAAGATACCTCTAACCATTCTCTTTGAATCCAATAAATTTTAGCTGAGCAGCAACAGGGCGATCGTCCCCACTAGGAAGACTTTGAAACTTGGAAAAGCGCAAATCAATCCGTCGCCGTTTCCTTCCCTTAGAAATCACAGATTGAATATTGAATTCTCCCGGCTTAAGCGTTTGCCTAGTGACTTCTTTCCCATCTACTAAAATTGTTAAATCAGTGCTAAAAGCTGAATCTTTGATTTCTGGAAGTGTACCTTGCAAAGTTAGAGGCGTGTTTGAATCAAGCTGCTTAAGATTAAAGAACGCAGCTTCAGAGACCCAACCATCTTCATAAACTCCAGAGTACTCTAAGTCAGGATTGGCAAGATCGGCAGGAAAAGCTTTCAAGTGGGTGGGTGGATTTAGATTTTCATATTCTGCTTCAGAAACCAAAGAAATATCCCGCCCAAAGCCAACTAACTGACGGCGATCGAGTGGAATCTCCTTTCCGTAAAGGTTCATAAGTCCTGATCTATGACTTGGAAAACGTTCACCGTCTACTCCCATATCAATTCCCAAATAACTTCGTTTATTAATCATCTGAGGCGAGAGAGGATCTGAGAAAACATGGGCTGAACCACGACCCACTATTCCAAACCCTTGTCGTTGATTGCCGATCGCTGCGGCTGGGGGCAATTTATTTTCCCGATCACTCTTTAAACTTGCGGTGATGTTTAACTCCATACGGACTAGCTTGGAAGGTCGAATAGCTTCAAATAAAAAGTGTCTGCCCAATCCTGAGATTTTTTGACCTGGAAAGAACCAATCTTTTTCTAACTGATAGATAGAGGTAAAGCGAGCTTCGCCACCATAATAATGCTGTCCTAATCTAGAGTGAGTAAATATTAGGTAATTGCTTGTATCCAATTCATCTGCCACGACAAAATTTTTCTGATCATCTTGAAAACGCCTGTAATTAAAAATATCTTGTTGTGAAGTTGTAGAAACTAGAAGCGTGGATCTAGAG